>NZ_DBPRYF010000030.1:0-24206 GCF_059755235.1 Sulfurisphaera sp. | reverse complement strand
GGATGTGTATAAGAGAAAGATTTAAAGTTGTTTAATTTAATTACCTTTTCTTTCCCCCCTTAAAAAGTTAAAAGCTAGGCAATAAGAAAGTGATAATGCAAAAGAAAACCCTGTTATAAAATTATAAAAATATTTTTAAATACCGCCGTAATAATATATTCCATATCCTACTAATGGAATATATAATGGCAAAAAGTAAGGGATGAAAGCTGAAAGTATTCCTAAAACATAATAACTTCCGTAATATAAATACCCGCTCAAAAAAGAAATATCTGCGAGACCGTCAAATATTAACATAACCTCATATTTACCTCTCCATAAATTTCTCCTCGCTTCTTTTATTGCTGATTTAAAATCTTCTCTCGCATGGGTCTTATTTAAATGTAAACATCTTCCTTCCGTAGGTTCCACCTTATAGCCTAGTTTCTTTAACTTAGAATAAAGCCAAACGTCCTCGCTCCTTTCATATCTTTCATCAAAACCCCCAATCTTTTTAATAACATTTACATTTAGCCCTGCACACCCCAAATTTGGGTTATTTTCTCCTACTTTTAGAGGCTTATTTATGTCTTCTTCGTGATATGCATAATGCATCCAGGTGTAAGAAATGCCGTTTCTAAGTTTTTCCATTATTTTTTCTGCATTATTTATTATAACGTCGCTGTCAAGGAATATTACGTAATCTTCGTCAGCTAATTCTAACATTTTGTTTCTTAGCCTAGCCATATTTACTTTTTTCATCCTCTTTTCTTTCACATAAACAATTTTACTCTTTATACTTTCAAAAAATTCTTGTAAATCTTTTCTTTCACTGTTATCATAGATAATCACTTTCGCTTTTTGCTGTAAGGCCGACTCTACAGATTTCTTTACCCATTCAAGCTTATCTGAAGGGCCGATTGGTATAATAATTTCCATCTACTATTTTTACGTAATGAGGGAAATAAGTGTAGCCGTTATAGCTCATGGTCTAGGAGCTAGTAAAGGATATAGTGGAGAAGGGTATGTTTATAGGACTGCTTTTGAAATGCTTGAGGAACATAAAATCGACTTTGTGGCAGTTAGTGTGGGAAAGCCTTACGATCATTCTATTAGGGCTGAGTACCTCTTCCCATTTCATATAAGAAGGTTTGACAAATATCAAAGGCTTTTAGTTTATTTCCCTGCTAAAAGGCTGAAACCAAAAGTCTTTCTTAACGTATCTGGCACTCTTCTCCCTCTTTCCTCTATAGCACCTCATGTAATTTATGCTGGTGCCCCTGCAATCTCTTCTGTTCCTAGCAAATATTCAAAGTCCTTGTTTTGGAAGCTTTATCTATTACCATTTAAATTTATAATAACCAGAATGAAAGATGAGGCTAAAAAGGCTAGAATAATTGCAAACTCCTTATACTCAGCAAAAGCAATAGCAGAAACTTACTCAATCCCCTTGCCGGAAGTAATATATCCGCCCGTGGATGTCGAATTTTACTCAAAAGCTTTCACTGAAGAGAAAGAGGACTATTTCGTTACAATAGGAAGGTTCGAAAGGGGTAAAATGTTAGAAAACTCAATTGTTTTCTCTTCTTTAAGCGGAATTAAAGGTGTTTTGATTGGGAGTTTGAACGATAAAAAGTACTTTAATGAACTAGTTAGACTTAAGGAAAAGCTGAAGGCAAACGTTGAGTTTTTACCTAATTTGCCAAGAGAAGAAGTTCTTAAAGTTCTTTCAAGGGCTAAATTATATTTCCACCCAACAGTGGGAGAGCACTTTGGAATACCAATAGTTGAAGCAATGGCAGCTGGGGCAATACCAATAGTACCAAAAGAAAGTGGTGGAAGTGAAATAGTCCCAGAGTTTTCATATTCTAGTGTAGAAGAAGCAGTCTCAATTGCGAAAGAGATAATAAAAGGGAGACAAAACTTAAGTAAAGAGATGCATGAGAGGGCTAAGAAGTTTAGTAAGGAGAGCTTCAAAAATAAGATGTATGAAATATTGTGTGAGTACTTGAAGTAGAGATCTTCTTTCTGGTTTAATTATATAACTTGACCAGTTATAATTAATTTATGGTTTATGTAATTACTGGAGGAGCTGGTTATATTGGAGGTCATTTAACAGACTACCTGGTCAATAAGGATGAAGTTATTGTAATTGATGATTTTTCATATGGAAAGTATGTTAACCAAAAGGCAAAATATATTAAGGCAGATTTAAGAAAAGAGACAGAAATAAAAGTACCAAAAGACTCCGTGATCTTTCATTTAGCAGCAAACCCGGATGTTAGAACTTCTATGATAGATCCTATTGAGCACTTTGAGAGGGATGTTAAAGCGACCTTAAACACATTAGAAACAGCAAGGAAAAACGATGCTAAAATCGTAGTCTTTGCCTCTTCATCTACAGTATATGGAGAAGCACAAAAGATTCCAACACCGGAAGATGCAGAGTTAAGACCTATTTCCAATTACGGTCTATATAAACTAATGGGGGAACTAATGGTCGAGTATTATTCTAGAGTGTATGGAATAAAAGGGGTTTCTGTTCGTATAGCTAACGTAACTGGTGGTAGGGTTTCTCACGGAGTCGTATATGATTTTGTGCATAAAATTTTAAAGAACAATAAGAGGCTAGAAATCCTTGGCAATGGGAAGCAAAAGAAAAGTTACATTTATATAAGCGATGCTGTTGAAGGATTGGTGTTTTTATCTGAAAGAAGTGAAGGTCAATACTCAGTCTATAATTTAGGAAATGAGGATTGGATAACTGTTGATGAAATTGCTAAAATTGTTGAAGAGGAAATGAATGTTTTCCCAGAACATGTATATATTGACCCTGGAGATGGGAGAGGTTGGGCTGGAGACGTTAGATTTATGTTGTTAGACATAAGCAAAATTAAGAGGTTGGGCTGGAGACCCAAATACTCATCAAGGGAAGCCGTTAGATTGGCTGTGAGGGATTTGCTTAATGAATTACGTAAAAATTAGGCTAATGGGTCTTGGACTGATAGCACTTTCCGTGTTTGTAATTGTCCTTTCTTTTGAGATACTTTTTCTTGGAGTTCAGATTAGTATTGGAAATTTTAAGCTCTCAGGATATTTTATAAAAGTCCTTAACTTCTTTATTATTCTCGGAGTCTTTGGATACCTTGGTTATGTAGGGTATATAATGTTAACAACTGGTAGTAGAAGAAGATGAACGATTAATTTAAATATTAGGTTTTTTATTGAATTTTGTGGGCCCGTAGCTCAGCCAGGTAGAGCGGCGGGCTCTTAACGAAATAGATAGGTAGGGAGCGACCCGTAGGTCCCGGGTTCGAATCCCGGCGGGCCCGCATATATTTCAGTTTTTTATAATTCTCTAATACCATTGATAATGCAATGAAGTTTACTTTTCGTCTTATTATAGCAGTTTTTCTTATTGCTTTAAGTGTATTATTAGAAAAGATAATATCATTTTTTTTACAACTAGCAAGGCTTTCCAATGTAAGTGATATATTATTAGTAGTTCATTACATTCAAATAGCGTTATATATTCTGATTGGACTATGGATTGCCGCCTCTATATCAGAAGCTATTAGGATTACAACTCAACAAAAACTTGGAATAAAAGCTAATGTGTTTGCAAATGGCATAAAATACCTCGGTTATATTATAGTTTTCCTTACAGTTTTAGTACCACTAGGAGTAAGCTCTTCTGGGCTATTTGCGGGTAGCGCATTTGCAGGTCTAGTTGTTGGTATCGCCCTTCAACCAATACTAAGCAATTTCTTTGCCGGTTTATTGATAATGCTAACTGGTTATATAACAGTAGGAGATAAAGTAAGAATAGTGTCAACTAGAGTGCCTTATTTTCCAGCTCAATTTCCCGCTTATAAATATTTTTCACCAGATTTCATAGAACAAGGGTATAAAGGGACTGTTGTTGAGATAGACTTATTTTATTCCAGAATTCTTCTTGAAAATATGAGAGAAATAAGAATACCTAACATTGTGTTATTAGATTCTTCAGTTATTGATTACACATCTAAATACTCTAAGGAACAAATAATAAATGTAAGAGTTGAGTACCCCTTAATTTCAGTCGATCTTGACAGATTAGAAGAAATGATAAAAGAGGAGCTAAGAGACTTTGATTTAGTTGAAGGACCATATATTAGTGAGCAAAGCGATAAAGAGCACATAGTTATCCTTGTGAGGTTAAAAGTTAATGTTGACGAGGACTGGAGAAAGGTTAAGTCAGAAGCGTTAAAGAGATTGTTAAAGTTAAGACAAAAGTTAATTGCAAAGAATTTGCAACAAACGTGAGAAACCTTCAGCTAATCAGTTAGCTACGTCTCTATATAGAAATCAAAATGTTGTAATGGCTACATCCTCTATCTGTTTGAAAGTAATGTTATGCAAATCGGTTTAACATTATTTTTCTCACATTCCCTTAAAAAGTAATCTTCGTTAAAATCGTTTCTTGCTTTAGAGTACTCTATAACATCTTTTGCCTTTATTAGATCTCTTTCTCCTCTATTTAAAGACGATATTATATATAGTATAGCTAAATCTTCTGGTGAAGCTACTTGAACCTCTCCTATCCCCTTAATTTTTATAATACGTTTATGCGAGATTACTTCTTCATCAAGCTTGAAAAGTGGCGGTTTGACCAAGTCTATTCTAATGCCATGAATGAACATTTTATATTGGAAATGTCCAACTTCAGTTGGCGATATCTGATACTCAAGGGAAGCCCTCTCTATAAGTTCGGCCAGGGTTTTATGGTCATCAAGGTCTACTAATAAATCAATATCAAGAGTTGTTTCTGGCGTTGCATAAACATTTCTTGCAAGTCTTCCTATTAGCATATAATCTGGGTAGTAGCGCTTTACAAATCTTATCCTTTTTCTGAATGCTTCCTTGAACTTTCACTCCACTCCCATAAGAACTCGCCTGCAACAAAAGACATTATTACATATTCGCTCTTTGTAACGTTAGCATGTTTATCAAGGTAGTGCTCAAGATAATCTCTCTTTTCTTCATCTGAAACCCTCAACTTACTTGCAAACTCAATTAGTTCAGCCATTCTCTTACCTCTCTCCCCTTTGCCAAGATAGAAACGTCTAGGCCTCTTGAGCTGAGGATCATACATTGTGACGTAATAGTAATCTTTCACAACTTGAACTTTCACAATATATACTATGAAAACATAGTATATAAATACATAAATAAGAGGATTTCTCCTTTAACAGGAAAAGTTTTCTTTGTTGGCATTCTATAATTTCATCATTTATTCAAATTCCTCTTCTTCGTCTTCTTCAAATATTCCAGCTTTTTTAAGCGAGCATTGAACTACATCATCTACTTGCTCGTCTATATCTTTAAAATCATCTGCAATCTCAACTATGCATTGTCCTACAAAATCTAATGCCTCATATTTCCCTTTTATGATTAATCTTTCTCTTGCCTTCTGATATATTTTGTAACCTATCTCAGCTACTTTTGTAGCTATGTTTTTTGCTTCCCTTTCGTCATCAGTAATTGGCGTTTGTAAAAAAGTGAAATACGAAATTGAAGCATTATATTTTTTCTCTAGCTCGTCCATAATAGACATAATAATGCTCGTAGACTTTAAGGAGTAATCAATAAGATTTCCGATCTCTAGCAGTTCCTGGTAATAATTCTTAATTTCTTCTGTAGTCATATCAGCGTAATTAGGGTAAGGTACCCCAATGTAAACATGAGGAGCGTTCCCCTTAGTATTTATTCTACCTATACCTATGTTTTGCCCAAAACTTCCTAATTGAGTGCAATTGGCATTACAATGATCCGAGGATTGCAAAGGCGAACCAATGCCTATTCTTAAGATCTCGTTAACAGAGTAGGAAGAAAAGACTATAGAATCAGATCTTATATAATTTCCTATAAAGTCTGAGTAAGAATAAACATAGAAGTTCTTATCTACCCATTTGCCAAAAGTGATAGTGAAATAATAATGAGGAAGACGGGCTGAAATTACGTGTAAATCTTCGATTCTCTGCTTTGAGTTTGTATGATGATAATAATTATCATTTAATTTCCAATCTGAAGGAGATAAATTGTAATAATAATCAAGGAGGTGTATTAAATATAACGGTATTCCTACCATTTTACCTTGTGCTAAAAAGTCATTGGCAAAGTTCTCTAGCCAACTTGTTATATCTCCTAGCCAATCGTTTGATCTGCATTGTTGCATATGCAAAGGATTTATTATACTCTTAATGTTATCTTCATCAACAAATACTTCTTTAAGTTTACTTACTAATCCAAAATCTAAAATTCCGAATTCAAGAGTGTCTAAAGACATTATAGGTTGCGATTTGCTAAGATTTTCATTAAGTTTTGTTCTTGCCCTATAAAGCTCTTCTTCAATTTTTTGTGCAAAGCGTTTTCCTAGATTTTTTCTAATTGTATAACTTCTTTTACCTATTATAACTCTAGCCCAATTTGGATTGAGCCTACCTATGTAAAGGAGATGTCCGTCTTTGGTAATTACAAGCGAACCGTGACCCACTAAATCTGAGACTTTAACTTGATTGTCAATTATGCCATAAGCAAAAGTTATTGCAGGCCTAATAGTCTCATTTTGTGGGGTTATGTCATAGGGCGACTCAGAAATTTTGCGTTCTTTTCTCCATTTTTTAAGAGTATTGATTACACACTCTGCTTGTTCTCTTTTTATTATAGAAGATATAACATCTAATTTTTCTATTAATAATCCCATCCATGCCCCAAGAGATATAAATTCTCCTGCTCCCTCTGTATTAACTTCAGCCATCTAGATCAAAATTCTATGAGAAATTATAGTATTAAAAATTTTTAAGAATCTATAATAGTCTATCGATTAAACTATTTAGTAACTTATTGGCTTTGCTAGCTAAGACTAAATGAGTAGTGAATAAAGAGAGGATAGAATAAGATAGCGTCTGCAATTTTTATTGAGTTAAGCTATTTATCGATCTTCTTTTTGTGGCTATCAAATATAGATAAATAAAAAGCTAGTTATCTAAGTCCTTTATAAATCATCTTCATATCTCATCGTGATTAATTGATATTTTTAATTAAGGTTATCGTATAGAGACTGCAAAATAATCTTTTGTCACTTGAATAGATATCCTTCGTTTTTCAAATGTACGTAGACTTATCGATAACTAAAAGATTTTTCAAATTTGACATTTTAAGACAAGTAAGCTTATTTCTTATTATTGCTGGGCTTTAGATCTGATACTTCTGAAACTTAGCAATGAAAATAAAAGGAAGGGAGGTGCCGCGGCCGGGATTTGAACCCGGGTCACGGGCTCGAAAGGCCCGCATACTTTCGGCGAGGCTTGGCCGGGCTATACTACCGCGGCATTTCTAGATCTTTTTTCTTGTTTTTTCTTTCTGTCTAACTAGCAAGATTATATTTTTCCTACCCCCTTAAAAATCCTTCGCTTAATAATTTGGACGCATTTACACGTAATGCAGAATTTCACTCTGGCCTAAAACGAAACTCTTCTGGTCCAGCTTTTTGAATTGCACATTGAACAACATTATTTATTTGTTGATTTATATCTCCATAGGCATCAGCAACCTCAACTAAGCACTCCCCAACAAAGTTTGCTGCCTCATACATCCCAGAGTTAATCAATATTTCTCTAGCCCTTTGGTATATTTTGTTACCTATTTCAGCAATCTGATTTGCTTCGTTTCTTGCTTCACTTTCGTTGTTTGTTACTGGAGTTTGTAAGTAAGTGAAGTAAGCCACGTAAGGGTTATACTTTTTCTCTAGTTCCTCCATTATTGGTATCATTATTACTCCAAAAGCTAGGAAATAATCTATAAGATTTCCGAGTCCCAGCGTTTCTTGATAGTAATTCTTAATCTCTTCTGTAGTCATATCAGCATAATTGGGGTGTGGCACTGCGATATAAACGTACTGAGAAGAAGTTAAGACACTTATTTTACCTATACCAACATTTTGCCCAAAGTTTCCAAACTGAGAGCAATAGTTTACACAGTAGTTTGAGGATTGTAATGGTGAGCCAATACCAACTTTTAAGATTTCGTCAATAGAGTAATAAGAAAGATCCCTTGCCCTTATATGGTTTCCTATGAAGTTCGCGTAAGAAAAAGCATAAGTTGTAGTACCTCCAACCCATTTTTTAAGAGTAACTGTGAAATAATAAAGAGGGTAAATACTTGAGATAGTCTTCAAATTCTCCTCTCCTCTTTCTGGGTTGATAGAGTAATAATAATGAGACTTATCAAATTTATAGTCTGTAGGAGGATTTAAATTGCCAAAATATTGAAGGAGATATAATGTGTAAAGCGGTATTGCAGTCATTCTATCTTGTACTAAGAAATCATTAGCAAAGTTCTCTAACCAGCTTGCTATATCTCCTAGCCAATTGTTTGATTTACATTGCTGCATATGCAATGGGTTTACCCACGCTTTGCCACTTCTTTGCTGATATTTACTGACTGGCCCTAAGTCTAAGACTCCAAATTCTAAGGTGTCTAAAGAGATTGGCTGTGATGGCATACCAAGGTATTCACTCAACGTTTTTGCCGCTTTGGAAAGTTCTTGTCCTACAAACTGGGCAGCCCTCTTCCCTATAAATTTATCAGTTACATATCCTCCTTGTGCTATTGCAACTCTAGCCCAATTTGGGCTAAGCCTGCCTATATAAAGGAAGTGCTGATCCTTTGTAGTTACAAGCAAACCATGTCCTAATAAGTCTGGGACTTTAACTTGGTTGTTAACTATATCAAAAGCAAAAGTTATTGCTGGTCTAACAGTCTCATTTTGCGGATTTACAACATTAGGTGACATAGAAATTTTACCTTTCTCCCATCCTTTAAGAGTGTTAATTATACACTCCGCTTGGTTTATTGATATTATAGTAGATAAAGCAGAGAAACTCCCTATTAATACTCCTGTTAACCCTCCTCCCAAAGCTGTTTCTATACCTTCTTCTGCTCCCTCTGCTGCAACTCCAGCCATATAGATCAAAATTTTACATTGAATTCTAGTATATAAAGATTTTCATAAGTAAGTACAATCGTATAGCTCTTAGTCTTTACCCTAAAAAAAAAAGAATGGTAATGATAAAAAGACTAAAAAAGTTAGTCAGAAATAAGAGAAAAATCGATCTTTTTCTCAGCCTAATTCTCTCTAACCATTAAGAATACTAGGAAAAAAGAATTTCACTCAGGTAAGGGGGCTCACGTTAATTTCGTGTGTCTCTCCTTTATTTAATAATGATGTCTTTCCAGAACTAATGATTTTTAGTTTCGGGTCAGGAGTAATTAATTACTAACAATATGTACTTTTGCTGAAGATTGTTTGTAGGACGTTTTAAAACACATAATTATGCAAATCTGAATTGCGTATTTATTGAAAATACTAGCACAACTAAATAAAAACAAATCTTTTCTACCTTCTTAGCTAATTAGCTTTCTGAGTGAAAAAGCAGAGTGGAAAAAAGAAAAAATTCACGGTGGCTTTACATCTATTGCAGCTACTGGGCAAACATTTACACAAGCCATGCAGAATATACAAGCTTGCTCATTTACTGGATCTGCTTTCTTTTCTGAAGCTGGGTGACCCGGTGTGTCAACCCATTGGAATACGTTAACTGGGCATGCATTTATACATGATCCATCAGCAATGCATATGTCGAAATCTACTCCAACTATAGTTCCGTGAATTCCAAGGACTTTTGGTGGCTCAACAGGGCCATATACTTTATGTCCATTATGTTCTCCCACAACTTGCCTATTTGTTCTGTAGTTTGGATCGATGCCCATTCAAATCCCCAATTATTAACTGGCAATAGATTAAAATATTTTAAACCCCTAATATGTTCGGGAATGATTCTCCACGTAGCAATAAAGACCCCATTAGAGGACTGGATCGTTAATGAAGGTCTGAATTCAGGCTCTGTAACCATTCTAGATATTAGGCATGACAATTACAGTTACAAAATTCTGATAGAGTATAAGGGAAAAGATATTCACCCTTCGTTCACTAAAGTATCAAAAAACGCATATTTAGGGACTTTGCAGGTCAACTCTAAAACAATATCTATTCTTTCCAAGTACACAATCCTTCAAGGAATTGTTATGCCAGATTCCATAATTTGGACTGTAATAATTGATGGCTATGGAGAGTTAAAGAGGCTTCTTAAAGAGTTTGTTGATTCAAAAATTGACGTTAAGGTGCTTAAAGTAGTTAAGGCTAAGTCAGATGATATAATTACCTCTAGACAGGAACAAATCTTAAGAATAGCCTTAGAAGCAGGGTTTTTTGATTTCCCTAGAAAGATAACACTTAATCAGTTGGCAGAAAAGCTCAACATAAGCGCTTCTACATTAGCAGAAATCATTAGAAGGGCGGAAAAGAATATTATTGAAGCATATTTTAAAGAAAGAGGAATATGAAGCATGGAGGGGTAGAATGGAGCAAAGAGCCGGAGAAAATTGAGGATTTTAGCGTCAACCTCAATCCCTTTGGTACTTTGCCAAGAATAAGAGAGCTTATTGAAGAGGGGGTAAAGAAGAGAGTTTATGAATATTATCCTCCACAAAGTTATAGAAAATTAAAAGAGTTTATTGCTGAGCTTTATGATGTAGATGAAGAGCTGATTGGCGTTTTTAATGGCTCTTCTGAGGCTATAAAGCTTCTTGATAAAAAGTGTTTTGTCCCAGAGCCAAATTTTTCTGAATATCCAAGAGCTAAGAGCTATCTAGCAATAGAGAAAGAGAAAGAATTTGAGTATTATCTTCAAGGCGATTGCGTTATAACTAGCAACCCAATTAATCCTACTGGAAGCTATATAAAAGAAAAGGAGATTCTCAATTTTCTGTCTTCAGGTAGGGAACTTATACTAGATGAGTCTTTTGCAGATATTAGCTTAATTTCAAGTTCTATTAAATATACGAAAGAATTTGATAACCTTCTTGTAATTTCCTCATTTACAAAATCCCTTTCTATACCAGGATTAAGGCTAGGCTTTACCATTGGAAAATATTCGAAGCAAATTGAAGAGAAAGCCCCTCCATGGCGTATTAATAGCTTAGTTTATTACGTTTTTGTAAATCTAGATCCCAAAGAAGTAAGAGAATTTTTTAGAAAGTCAAGAGAGGTAGTAAAGAGGCTAATCGAAAAATTGAAAGCAATAAGAACTAAATTCAAAATTTATAATACTGTAGCTCCATATTTTCTGGCTGAGTTTCCCATTCCTTCATCAGAAGTCAACAAAATTCTAAGGCAATACGGATTTCAAATTAGAGACTCTGAAGGCTTTATAGGGCTTAGAATAACACATGGAAGGATTTCTTTAAGAAATAACATAGAAGAGCTAATAACTCTTCTAAACGAGATTCTGTAGTGTGATAAACTTTATTAATCATTATAAACTAGTGTAAAATGTGTTTAGGAAGATAATAGAGAATAACAAATTGCTTGAGAAAATAATTAAGTATACCATAGTTGGTGGTCTTGGAACAATAGTTAATGAGGGTGTGCTATTGACTTTAAAACCTTTTGTTCCAATTGCTATCTCATTAGCTTTAGCAATAGAAGTTTCCATTTTGTTTAACTTCGTTCTAAATGATATTTGGACATTTAAAGACAGCAGAAATAATCCTTTACTCTCAAGGATATTAAGATTTCACCTATCTTCACTTGTTGGTGGAATAGTACAATACGTAATAGTCATTTCCCTTGTCATTCTTTTAGTGCATTACGGTGATTTGACTAAACTTCTTTTCATTTTGTTTTTCTCTACATTACATATGTCCTCGCTTTATCTAGCTATAATAAATTTCTTAGGAATAATTGGGGGGTTTGGGGTTAGGTTTATACTAAGTATAAAATATGTTTGGGGTTAGGACTTTTACGGTTTGACAGCGTAGTAAACTCTTTTTCTCCCTTTCCCTCTATTTTCCACCTTTAGCAAAACTATTTCCCCAATTTCTGATGTATTGGAAACATGGGGCCCTCCATCTGCTTGTATATCAACTCCCTCTATTTCTACTATTCTCCAAGTATCAATATCTGGTGGCATCCTTTCGGCAAGTTTCACAATTCCGGGTATTTTTAATGCCTCTTCTCTCTTTAGGAAATAAACTTTTACAGGGATATTCTTCTTTGCTATCTCATTAGCTTCATTGATTATTTCAACCAGCTTGTTTTTATCATCTATATCAAAGTCATCTTTTGCATATTCTGGCGATATATGCCCACCAGTAACTTTTGCGTTGTACTTATTATACGCTATGGACGCAATAATATGAGATGCTGTGTGAAGTCTCATCATCCTATATCTTCTTTCCCAGTCTATCACTCCTACAACTTCGTCTCCAACTTTGAAGGGCAAGCTCTCAACTTCATGTACTATTTCTCCGCTTTCCTCTTTTACACTCTTCACTTCAATCTTTTGCCCATTAAATATGAAATAACCTTTATCTTCTTCTAGCCCTCCTCCTGGATAGAAGGCAGTTTTATCAAGAAAGACCTTATTTCCGTCAATTTTTACTACTTTTGCCTTAAATTCTCTCAAATAGGAATTGGTTAAGTATAACTTTTCAGTCATACTTTTCTTTTGCTTTACAATTTTTTAAGCGTAATTATATAAGTTCCGTGTTTCTCAATAAACGAAATTGAGCTAGGATCAACACGCTCTGGCAAAGAAATAACTTTTATTACACTCTTTTTCTCTTTATCAAAAATATACACACCTTCTTTATCCGCTTTCACTACTAGGTTTTCGTTTTTTAAGTCCCTTCCTCGCAAATCCACAAATACTTTTAAAGCATTATCATTCGTAAGTATATCGACATCTGGATCTTCAGCAAATATAGGCATACTAATTATTTTATTCTCCTCCCTTACTTTTAAGCTCATATTATGACATAATCCTCTTTATAAGCTTATCGTGATAAGATAATAGTTGAACATGTTGGGAAAAGAAGATTTCCAAAAGATATGGGCAGGTAATGAAAAAGAGAAAATTCCAAAGAGCAAAGAACCTCTAAAGTATAGGCTAATTCAAGCTCAATACAAAGTAAGATCAATGATAAGCAGATTAGACGCTTACATTGCTAGGATGCAAGAAAGAGACAAAACATTATTTGAGAGAGTTGTAGAGGCACAAATGAATAAAGACACTACTAGGGCAGCAATGTATGCAAATGAAGTAGCAGAAATAAGGAAGATAACAAAACAGCTATTAACAACACAAATCGCATTAGAGCAAGTATCACTAAGGTTAGAGACTGTTAGTGAACTTGGCGACATATATGTAAATCTAATCCCAGTAATGGGAGTAATTAGCGAATTAAAGACCACATTAAAGGGCATAATGCCAGAATTGTCAATTGAGCTTGGCGAACTCGGTGATAGCTTACAAGAAGTAGTAATAGCTGCAGGAGAATTCAGCGGAGTTGGCACAGTAGGAGTTGCATCATCTCCAGAAGCAAGAAAGATATTAGAAGAGGCAGCAATGATTGCAGAACAGAGAATGAAAGAACAGTTCCCAGAGCTACCAGCTGGAGGATTAGCTTCTTCTCAGAAATCATAAATCTTTTCTACCTAATTTTTAAATTTCCTCTTTTTGCTCTTATATTATGGCTCAAGATTTTAGTGTAACTCCTTGGGAAGTTAAAGGAAAAGTAGATTATGATAAATTAATTGCTCAATTTGGAACTAAGAAGATAACCCCAGAATTAAAGGAGAAAATTAAGTCGTTAATTCATGATGAGTTACACGTTATGTTAAGAAGGGACGTTTTCTTCTCTCACAGAGACTTAGATTTGGTTTTAAAGGATTATGAAGAGGGGAGGGGATTCTTTCTTTATACTGGCAGAGCACCTTCTTTAGGAATGCACATCGGACATTTAATTCCTTTCATATTTACTAAATGGTTGCAGGACAAATTCAATGTAAATGTGTACATTGAAATTACAGATGATGAAAAGTTTTTAAGAAATCAGGATTACACCCTCGATCAAACAAGGCAATGGGCTTATGAGAACATTTTAGATATAATAGCAGTAGGGTTTAACCCAGATAAAACATTCATATTTCAAGATACAGAATACATAAGGAATATGTATCCCATTGCTATAAAAATTGCTAAAAAACTAACTTTTTCAGAGATAAGAGCCACTTTTGGCTTAGACACTTCTTCAAATATAGGAATAATATGGTATCCTGCGTTGCAAATTGCTCCAACAATGTTTGAGAAAAAGAGATGTTTAATACCTGCTGGAATTGATCAAGATCCCTATTGGAGATTGCAAAGGGATATTGCTGAAAGTTTAGGCTATTACAAGGCAGCACAAATACATAGCAAATTCCTTCCACCTTTAACTGGCCCAGAAGGTAAAATGAGTTCCTCTCAGCCAGAAACTGCGATTTACTTAACTGATGATCCAAAAACTGTAGAAAGGAAAATTATGAAATATGCATTTTCTGGAGGTCAACCTACAGTAGAGTTACATAGAAAATATGGGGGTAATCCAGATATAGATGTTGCATTTCAGTGGCTATATATGTTCTTTGAGGAAGATGATGCAAAAATAAAGAAAATAGAAGAAGATTATAGGTCAGGGAAACTGCTATCGGGAGAGCTAAAGATGATTCTGATTGAGAAGCTAAATGACTTCTTAGAGAAGCATAGGCAAAAAAGAGAAGAAGCTAAAGACTTAGTAGACAAGTTCAAGTATGATGGGGAATTAGCTAGAGAGATGTGGAAGAAAATACATGAGTGAACTACTTTTTAATTCCGAACTTCTTTAGATAGTACGCTATCAGATTAGTTGATCTTCCTAATTTCTTTGCAATTTCATAAATTGATTTCCCTTCCTTATACATTTGAATAATTGTGTTTATCTCTTCTGCTTTTAATCTCTTGATTCTTTTACCAAGGTTATGTTTAGATAGAACTCTATGTACAGTGACTTCGTTTAAATTTAACTCTTTACTGATCTTTCTAGCGCTTAATCCCTTCTTAGCTAATTCCACAATTTTTTCCTCAATTTCTTTACTAATTCTATAACTCCTTAATTGAACTCCACTTTTTATTAATAATCTCCTCACTTTACTATAACTCATGTTAAGTTCCTTAGCAATTTGCCTTATGCTTTCCCCCTTATTATAGAGTTCTTTAATTTTTTCTATAATTTCTTCATTGTTCACAGTAAACTAGTAACAAAGCTTAAAAATAAACTTTTTTCCATATCTATTGTGTTAAAAGTAGGCACTTGCGGCTTTACTTATAAGCACTTTAAGTATTTTGATGCCTTAGAAGTACAACAAACATTTTATGATGTAGTAGATGAAGATACGCTAAAGAGATGGAAAGAAAAAGCTGGAAATGTTGAATTTACCGTAAAAGCATTGCAAGTCATAACCCATGAGTATAATCCAACTACATATAAAAGGATGAAAAAGCAATTTGGAAACAAAGAAAATTACGGATTTTTTAAGCCAACAAAAGAAGTTGAAGAAGCTTTTGAAATCACACTGAACGAAGCGAAAATTCTTGGGGCTAAGGTTATAATATTTCAAACCCCCTCATCCTTTACACCAACAGAGGAGAATGTTAAAAACCTTAAGGATTTCTTTTCTTCCGCTGACAAATCTTTCATATACGGTTGGGAGCCTAGAGGTGAAGCCTGGTATTCAAATATAAGTTTGTTAGAAAAGATCTTTCAAGAACTAGATATAATTCACGTTGTCGATCCGTTTAGGCATAACTCTTTAACAAGCAGAAAGTATTATAGGCTTCATGGAATAGGAAAAGGAGAGGTAAACTATTCATATAAATATACAGATGAAGATTTGATGAAACTGGCAAACATTGTAAAGGGGGAGATAGAAGCCTATATAATGTTTAACAATATCTACTCTTTTGATGATGCATTAAGATTTAAAAAGATATTAAAAGACTTAAATATACAATGAATATTTTTTATTCTTATGCTCTAGGTATTGTAATGGGTTTATCTATTGCTGCACCTCCAGGGCCAATAAATGCAATGATGGCAAGTGAATCTATAAAATCTCACCTTCATGGAACTGCTGTTGGAGCCGGGGCAATGACTGCTGATTTCATTTTCTTTTGGATAACCTACTTCTTTAAAAGCATAATACCCAGTGACGTGTTAATCATTTTCTACTTTATTGGCGGCGCTTATATGCTATACTTGGCATATGGAGTTCTAAAGATTAAGGGATTTACTGTAACAGTTAAAGGAAGTTACATAAAAGGCCTTACTACTGCCCTTGTTAACCCTTATCAAATAAGTTGGTGGATAACCTTTGGAATACCTATGCTTCAGCAATTCTCCCTCTTTATAGCTCCAGGTTTCTTTACTGGAATTTTGATCTGGATTTTAACTTTTCCCAGAATAGTTAATAAAATAGGAGAAAACTACGTCATATGGGTAAGGATATTTTCATTTATAGTGCTTTTAGCTTTTGGAGTTTACATATTATATCAAGGTATAAATGCTCTCAAAATCTGAAATTAGGGAAAAGATTTGGAAATTACTTGAAGATAAAAATATAGCATCTTTTCCAAGGCCAGTTTATGGAAGAATACCTAATTTTAAGGGTGCTGTTGAAGCAGCAATAAAACTTTCAGAGACAAAGGAATTTAAAAATGCAAAGTTCATCAAGGTAAACCCCGATGCTCCCCAAAGACCAGTGAGAGAGCTTGTTTTAAGAAAAGGAAAAATTCTATTGGTTCCAACTCCTAGGTTAAGAGGAGATTTCTACTTACTAGACCCAGAAAAAATTAGTAATTATAAAGAAGCATCTGCTATAAGCGGTTTTTCTAGATACGGAGAGGTAGTTGATTTAACATCTCTTTCTAAGATTGATTTGATCGTTGCTGGTTCGGTTGCTGTAACTTTGGATGGTGATAGGGCAGGAAAAGGTGAAGGATATAGTGAACTAGAATTTGCAATACTTAGGGAACTAGGAAAAGTTGATGAAAACACACCAATTGCGACAACAGTTCATGACGTTCAGATAGTAGACTTCATTCCTACTGAACCTTATGACGTACCTATTGATATAATAGCAACCCCTACTAAGTTAATTTACACAAAGAGAAAAAGAGAAAAACCTAAAGGAATTTACCTTGAATATCTAAGTAAGGAGAAGATTGAAGAAACTCCATTTTTAAAGAAGTTTTTAGCTCAAAGAGGTTATAAGTTGTCTTAACTCTTCACAAAGTTCATTAGCTTTTTTGTCCAACTTTGCTCTAATCTCATTCCTGTCAACATAATACATGAACTTTGGTCTTCCTCCTTTGTTATTTCCGCTCTTCTCTTTTTCAATTAAACCTGCATCAGAGAGTTTTTTAAGGATTAAACTTGCTCTGCTTTTACTAATTCCTAATTCACTAGAGATTGTATCAACATTCTTTCCTTCCTTACTTTCCATAATTTTCAAGAAAGCATCAATTTCAGCTTCAGAGAGTCCATAGGCTACAGCAAGGAATCTCTTAAAAATTACGCTTTTTTCAGTAATTTCAATACTCATTTTTTAAATCACCTACATGTTTAATATTAAATAAACTATTTTTTAAATTTAACTACTATTCTGTCTAATAACTTTTTTATACTTTATACGTATTGTATTATACTAAACATGAATAAGGATGAATTAAAAAAAGTTATTATAGATTTATTAAGCAAAGAAGGGCCTAAAACTTCCACCGAAATAAGGGATAAACTAATAGAAAATGGATATGACTTTAATATGATAACATTTAGGGAAGCCCTAGCCGAGCTAGTGAGAGAAGGCAAAGTAAAGAAAGAACCTAATTACGAAAGAAAGAAATTTTTATTTTCTACTGTCTCTAGCTAGAGCTTTTTTGGGCTTGTTCAGAATTTTCTACCACGTGGATTACTTCTTCTGCTATTCTCATAAACTCCTTTGATCCTGGATGGTCTGGATACTTTAAGAAGAACGGCTCACCTAAGTCATTTGCTTGTGCTACTACTGGATCTAAGGGTACTTGTCCTAATAATGGGACACCCATTTCTTCTGCCATTTGTTTTCCTTTTCCTTCTCCAAATATGTAGTAAGCTTTTCCATCAGATGGGCATATAAAGTAACTCATGTTTTCTATTACTCCAAGAATTCTGGCATTTACAGTTTTGGCGAAGTTGATTGATTTTTTAACAGCTAACGTCGATACTTCAGAAGGTATTGTAACAATTACCATTCCAGTTAGATTTGGCACAAGTTGAACTACCGATAATGCTTCATCTCCAGTGCCTGGTGGCATATCTACAATTAAGTAATCTAACTCTCCCCAGTTAACATCCCCTAGGAATTGCTTTATTGCGGTATGCTTTATTGAACCTCTCCAGACTACTGGTGTATCATCCTTGGGTAAAAGAAAATCAATCGAAACCACTTTTATTCCAAAAGGTCCAATAACTGGGTTTATCCCACCCTTATCATCTGCAGTTAAATATTGTCCTCTAACTCCCAGCATTTTAGGAACTGAAGGACCATGGAAATCTACATCCACTATTCCTACACTTCTACCGGAAGCTGCTAAAGCCATAGCTAAGTTTGACGAAACAAAAGACTTACCTACTCCACCTTTTCCACTAAGGACAGCTATCTTGTATTTTACGCTTTTCATTTTCATTTGAATTTTTAAGTCAGCAGCTTGAACTTGCTGGTTTACTTTTCTTAAATCTCTAGGCTGTTTTTGAGATGAGGTAGGCTGAGGTGAAGATATTCTAAAAGGATTACTACTCATTGATATTACTATCTTCATAGTAACTAATAATCTTATCTAACGAAATTAGGAGATTGCCAATTTCGTCATTATTTAACCAGTCTATATTTTCACACTTGTTTTCAAGTAACTGCTCAACAACCTCTTCTGGTTTTTTGTTTGTAGTATCAATTTCGCAAACATTGGAAAAGCTTTCCCTTGCTTCATTGCTTATAACGCCAAGAGCTTCAGCCATGACGTTTTCAGCCACTTTTAGTTCATTCCATCCTCTTTCCTTTAGTTCTTTATATAAAACTCTTGGATCTCTTCTCAAGACTACGACTTTGTCAGCCTTACTTATCAATGAGGGATAAATTGTCTCAATAACTACATTATCTTTAATTGTTGAAGCTAGAAGTTCTATAGCCTTATCTTCGTCAATTATATAGCTATTTCTTAATTCATCATATTCAGAGAAAACTTTGTTTTGAATTAAAAAAGAAGAAACATTAATTTTTTCATAGCCTAATTTTGTTGAAAGCAGGGACGCTATAGTGCTTTTCCCTGTCCCTGGAGTTCCGGTGATTAATATAATCATATACAAATTTATTTTATCTCAATGCTAAAATAGTCTCCACTAAATACAGCAGGACTGAAATACCTATAATAAATAGTTTTGTCTGTCTATCCCCAATTCCTTTCCATATTTCATAAATACCATAAGGGAACATTGCTAGACCTATTATTAGAAGTACTTCCTCTATTAGGTTCACACTTTTCCTCTTGCCTCATTTAATTTAAAAGTCAGCAAGGATAGTAATATTCCCGTTATTATCCCTCCAGTATGTGCCCATATATCCACATTAAGTGGCAAAATGTTAATGTCACTTAAAATGAAAATAGCTGCTAGAAGAAAAATTGCTATTTCGTTTGCTTTTCTATCTTTTAGATAATCTGAGACCGCATAGTACGCAAAAACTCCAAATATTCCTCCTGATGCACCAGATGAAGCAGTAAGGGGAGGGTAAAGCAAAAGAGAAAAAATATTGCCTACAATCCCTCCTAACAAAAATACTATGTATTCCATTTTTCCGTTTTGACTTCTATAAAGCCAATAAATAAAATATAAAGCAATAATATTAAATAACCAATCGGCAAAACTAGGCGTGACAAATATAGACGTAATTAACTGCCAATAAAATCCATAATTAAGGACAAGGTAGTTTACTTGGATTAAGTAATAAAGAAACAGAGAATGTGTAGAAGATAAGACTTGCCCTATTATATAACCTATCGTCACAAGGATCATTATGACTATTGTAGCCTTCATATACTATAAAAAGGGCATAAAGGTTAATATAAGTGCAAATATGAATGCAGCACCCCAAATTCCCTTGTTCCACATCATGACCTTTTGACCATCTAATGGCGGTACTGGAATTAAGTTAAAGAACGCTACGTAGCTATTGAACGCAAATAATTCAAGCAAGAGATAACCAATGTAAATGTTTGTAATTGGCAGAGTGTAAAATAGTAAAAGAGATAATATTGCTATAGCTAAGTTAGTAGCTGGACCTGCAAATGCTGTCTTTCCTTCTACATCTTTTCCCATCAATCCAAATCTGCAAAATATCCCGGTGTAACCTGATACGAAAATTAAAGCTCCAAATCCAGTAATCCCGCTAAGAAGGTTAATAAGTAATGTCACAATGAAACCTTTGAAACTTAAAATAAACCTAGAGCCACATCCATAATTTCTTGCACTTTGTCTGTGTGCTATTTCGTGTGGTACAATAGCTATAGCAGCAGTAATTATAGGGATGAGAACTCCAGTAACTATCGCGGATCCGCCTAAGTGAAAGTATCTAGGTCCAATAAATGCTACAGCTAATGACAATATTGCTAAAAGAAATGACACGCCTTCATTAAGGTTTCTGAACCTCTGTTCCAAATAATCAATGTAGCTCAACTTACCACTAATAACTACTATCTCAAATAGATAAAATCTTTTTCGAAATTGTTGTAGTATAATCCATCACAGTTGAATCTATCTCCCAAACTAGACCTCTATCCTTATAATCCGCTAATACAAAATTCTTATCGACTATTCCCTCAAATTTCACTTCAGAAAGTTTTCTGAATGAACTGAAAAATTCAAATATTATGAACCGATAAAGGAAAGGCATTTCAACCCTTAAACAATTAAGAAAATCAATAGTCTTTTTAGTCACGTCAAGTATGACTCTATCAAAAAGATCGGGTTTAGAAATTGACATCTGAACATTTCCGGAGTAGTTTATTATAGCTAAAAATGACTGAAACGTTTTCTCTGCGTTAGTTATCCATAACTCAATAAAAACAGCTATATTAGGGCATAACATTGAGAATTGTTTTCCGGAAACATGTAGTGTATAAAGGGGCTGAGCTTCTCTAACATAATCAATCACAAAGTCTCCAAATACATCAGCTCTAATACCATGTTCTTGTAATACTTTACTCAAATCTTTACTTAATCCTATGACATCTCCACTATTCGTAAGGACTTTTTTCTCTCCTTGAAGTAGGTCTAAATAAACTTCATATCTCACAAAAATAAATATTATTTACTACTCCTTAAATACTTTGTATATATTTCAGCCTCTATGTTCATATTCTTTAAGAGAATTTTTTCTATGTACTCCTTGTTTTCTTCACTTATTGTAGTGTTTTTTATAATTTTTTCTATTTCTTCCAACATTTTCACGACATCTTGTAGCTGTTGCATAACAACATTATGGGTAAACGAGTAATTAAGTAATTCGCAAAATAGAATCAGTATTACTCAAGCTCAATTAATTTTCGGTCATCTCTCTATATTTTCTGCCTATTTCTACAACTTTCTTTACTACATCCACAGGGTCTTTGCCAAAAACATATAATACGGGCTCAATACCCTTCCCACCTAAATGAGCAACACATTCAATATCTTCAGAAAATACAGAGTAAATCAATCTTGCAATACTTTCATCATCACTATCATCTGAAGGTCCTACATATGCAATCTTCATACCCAAACTTTTTACTGCTTTATCTACTCCCTTGTCATACTTGATATTCATAACGGAACGAATAGAAGGTGCTTTTTCGCTTATTTTCAGAAGAATAGTAGCTAAATGTGTACTTGCTCCCCAAGCTGGATTGGACGCAGGCGTAGGTAATCCCTTTACCTTGGTAATCCTTCCCTCAACCGCTAAAATGTCACGAATAGTTTTAGGGTTCTTTTTTGCAAAGGCTAGATTACTTAGGACCTCTGGGATCAAGGGTGTAACTAATTCATTTTGTAGCATACTTAGGGCTACTTCCATTCTCTCTTCCTCACTCTGCCTATAGATGTACCTGCAAATATCACAATCTTGGGGAATATACTTATCAATATCTTTATGATATTTACAGAATTTTAATTCTGATAAATATTTAAGGCCAGCGTCAGTAATGTAGTACATTGCATTTTTTACATCATTTTTACTAAGTATATCAACCAAGTCTTCTATTACTTGGTTAATTTCTTCTCTTTCTAAGCCTAACTTAGCAAGCTTTTTGTACTGTTCTTCTTCATTTTCATCAAGGTATTGTTTTATAGCTGGCTGAGTAACACCTAATAACATAGCGATTTTATTCTGGCTCATACCAAGTTCTCTAAGTTTTTTAGCTATCAATACTCTAATTGAAGGTAGGAGATTATCTGTAATGAGCTCTAATGGAGTTTTTACCACAATTATTAATTTGAAAAAGGGTAAATATGAGTGGAGCTTCTCGTTTTCAGCAATTGACGGCAGTTTGCACGAGGTTAAACTTACAGATAGAAACGTTGCTTATATAATAGTCAGTAAAGTACAAGGGGAAGTAAAAAATGATAAGTTTTATATTTCTAGAATAGACTACGTAGATGAGATATGTGAAGACTGTCAACCAGAAGAAGAAATGAAAAAATTAGAGTATGAAGAGGCTAAAAAAGAAAGCAATGTTGATATACTCTTTCTTGATAGGAAAATAACTTTTGACGAGTTTTACAAAGATAACGTTATAGCGATAGTAAAAGATCCCTCAAAGAGAGTAGAAGTAGAAGCGCAAACCCCATGGTTAGTGCCAACTGATGAAGGGAAAATAAAGGGCGCTTACTTTAAGTTATTCCCCTTTAGCTGGGTATTCCTAGTAGAAACGACAATAAATAAAGATTGGGAGGATATACTTTCAATCCTATATCTCTTAGGTAAAGAGCCAGTACCAGAAGCACTTGGTTATAACTATCCCCTTTATCTGGCAGATAAAGTCGCAAAATTTTATAGGGATAAGAAAATGAAAGAATTAGATTTTGTCATCTCTAAGTTTCCTCAAAGATATAGGCAATTCCGTAGTATAATAGAAAAGAATAGGAGGAAATGAAATGCAATTATTCCTTGATACTGAAGGTAGATTGAGGGAAATAAAGGTCTTTACAAGACCTACAGCAGATGGAAGAGGCTCAATAACATTCAGAAATTTCATAGTAGAATTTCCCTTTTCGAGAAACATTGATTTAGCACCAGGCAAACTACTTGCAGTGGAAACACTTCAAGATCGCAAATATCTACTAATGGAAATAACCGACTATTTGCCACTTCACTATGCAATGATAAATCTCGATGGCACGGTTCCAAAAGAGTTAAGGGACGAAATAATGAGAAGAGTAGAAGAGAGCTGGAATGGAAATGAAGCTTGGATAGAAGTGTATGCTTCTCCAGTAGGTTATTATATGGAAATTAACCAAAACGGAAAAGAAGAAATAAGATTCACAAAGGGTTATATCCCTCCGCTTTTAGGCTCAAAAGTCAAAATCTTTACATCTGAAGCATATGAAAAGTTCATCTTCTATGAGGATGGAGTTGAAATAGGAAAAGTAATGAATGAAAATGTGGATTTGAAAATTAACCTTAGAAAAGCAATCAAGTACCACCTAGGAGTTTTTGCATATACTGGTTCTGGAAAATCAAACTTGACAGCCTTACTAGTGAGAAAAGCACTACAGTCTATACCAGAGCTGAAAGTGATTATATTAGACGTGTCAATGGAATATGCAGTACTACTCCTTGATCAATTACTTGAACTAAATTCCAGGCTAGTGAGCCTTGAGAGACTCCCAAGCAATGAAGCTGACGCTGGAAGGAGATTACTAAGAACACATGTAATCCCAGAGGAATTAAATGACTATAGAGAGTATATTAGAAAAGCCTTCGAAGAACTCTACTCACAAGACAAATTAAGAAAACTATACATACCTCCACAAGGGTCTCTTTACCTAGTTTATGGGCAACTAATAGATATGGTAAGATCCCAAGCAGAGGACAAATATGTTGCTACAGCACAAAAACCATTCTTCATGATGCTTCTACAAGAACTTGATAAATTAATGAGAGAAAAGAAGTTAACAAAAGATGATATTGTGGACGAAAA
>NZ_DBPRYF010000003.1:0-5995 GCF_059755235.1 Sulfurisphaera sp. | reverse complement strand
ACTATATCTAGTGTTTGACTTGCTAAAAGCCTGGTTTCAAAGCAAGGTTCAAGGGTTAGATTTAGGAGAATTAATACTGACGAGAAATGAGTTGCGAATCACTTTCAGAAAACCAAAAGAGGAGAGAAATCGTGCCAAGTACATCGGGTGGGACTCCAACTTGTTCAGCCTTGATGGCTTTTCACCAAAATAGGGGAGGATAAAAATTAACTTGATTGAGTTGCACAACACCCACAGAGTTAACGAAAAAACAAGGAAGAGAGCACAGACAGTATCAAGTACGAAGACCTCAGTAAAAGAGAAAGTATCTAGACATGGTGAAAGAGAGAAAAACAGAGCTAAAGACTTTGTGCACAAGCTGACTAATGCACTCACAAGGTTGTTTCCAAACACAGTTCACGGCTTCGAGGACTTAAACAAAGCTGGTATGTTTAATGATTCTAGGGAACACAACAGGGATATTGCTAAGCAGAACTGGAAGCAGACAGTTCAATTCATGAGCTACAAAACCGAGGTAAAGCTGGTCGACCCTAGGATCACTTCTTCAACCTGTCCCAGTTGTGGCGGAAAGATGATAAAGCTTCAAGAGGGGCAGGTGGTTATATGCGTGACGTGTGGGTTGGAGTCAGACAGACAGCTCTGCGGGGCTATAAACATTTACCTCAAAATGTGTGGCTTTCCCCAGAGCCCGAGCGTCTTCTACCGTGTGGTGATCAAAAAGATGATCCCTCGGTGGAAGGTTCAAATGAGGGCTTTGGGTGGGGTTACCACGAAAGGGGGTAAGGGCGATGATATGCCACCGATGAACTCACGATGGTGGCTGAGCCTGATGAGCCCCAAGGCTTACATAGGCCTATGAATGCCTATGTAAGCTGAACCCCGTAATAGACGGGGTAAAACCACGCCCATGAATAAGGAACCTCCAATCCGATGACCCAATAAGCTATGTCTTCAATTGTTGAGCCGTATACCAAGTACCACAAAGTTTCTAGAGAGATTAACTTGCCAGAAGCTAAATAAGAGGGATAGACGAAGATTAACACGTAAATAATTCTATAAAAATAGAGGGAAACCAGAGGTGTAAAAATATGCTTCATCCACAGTGGAGAACTTGGGTTTGTTGATGGATCCCAGTTCATTCCAAGTTCAAAAACTGCGTACACAATAGAGAAAGATGTTAGAATAATTACTCCTTTTCTTGTTATCATAGTTTTTACTCACATCAAAAATATAAAAAAGATAATAACCAAAACTTATTCGAGGGCTAGTGAGATTTAAACTTAGATTATTCCTTAAATACTTAAAAATACTTAAAGAGATTTGATCTCAATTAACTTTATCTATTAACTTTATCTATGGTCTGTAACAAGAGGGATCTAAAGCAATACAAGGAACAACTTCCACTCGACCAGTTGCAAGTTCCTTTCTTGCAGGAGATCTTAAATCGGGTAGGTCATATTTTTTAAGAAGTTTAGACAACTTGTGAGGGTTTAAAATTTCGTTAATTTCTTCATATGTATTTTGAGGTACAACTAGCGCAAATTTTATATTATTTTCGTCAACATTACTAAATTTATTTATTATAGATTGTATTCCTTCTGAGTTAAAGAAATTAACTAACTGATCATCAATTGCCTTACGAATTTGGTCAACTTTAAACCTTTCGTTACCGCCTGGGCAAATCTTTTTAACCTCAATTAATCTGATGTAAAGCTTACCATTTGGGCAAAGGAATGCCACTGCTAAGTCTGGATGTGGGATAGAGAGAATAGAAAGATTTACAAACATCTTAAGATATTCAATATCTGCTATAAAGACTGGAAAAAGTTTGCCTTTAGTGTTGTTTTCGCAGTACTTAGCTAGATCATGTAATGAGAAACAACAACATCTCTCTTCTTTCTGTCTAGTATATATGCATATATAACAATCGTCATTATAGCAAACCATTTCATGCTTCTCACTGCTCATTTTTGCTAACCTCAAACGTCCAATCAAATAGTTTTTCCACAACCTCCACTGATATTCCTGGGGTGACAACGATCAATTGATCTAAGCTTTTTCTACTAGCTTTTCCTTCTTTAAAGTAATAGGAATATAATTTTATCTCCTTAAGTGCGTTTACAGCCCTTTCTGTCATTTCATCAAAAGTTGGAGGAATATAACCAAGAACGTTCTTTAACAGCTCTAGGATCTTTTCTTTATTGGGTTTATATTTTACTAGCTCTCCTATGAATTGTGCAAAAATATCGCTGTGAGTTGAAATGACAAATTTATAGCCCCCATTTACAAGGCTTAGGAGCATAACGGCTAAAACTAATTGATAAGCAGGATGTAACTGTGCTTCTGGTTCTTCAATAAAAACAAGGCTAGGTGTCTCTAAGTCCAATAGTGGAATTAACATGGTCGAAATCTCATTAACCATTGCAGAAACTTGCAAAGGAGTAAGAGCTCTGTTTTCAAGTAAGTAATAAATCTGATTAAGTTCATCCACGGCAATCTTCATGCCGCTAGTCGAAGTAGTCAGATCTAGTATGAACTTTTGCTTGTCGTTAAGAATTCCCGATTTAATAATTTCTTTCCCTGCATTAAAATTTTCAATAAAGCTCCGATAAGTCCAGTCCAACTCCAACTGTTGAGATTCTTTTATAGGAGGCCAATTGCCAAAAACACCTTTAAGAAGTTCCAAAAGAGGTTGGATGTTAAGGGCTAAGCTTGTTGCCAGATTTTTTGGACTCAGTATTGGATTAAATACTACAGAGAGAACACTCTTTCCATAAGGTAAAAACGCTACAGAGCTATAGTTTGTATGTACCCTTAAAGTTTCAACTATACTATTAAATATTGAGTCAAGCGAGAATAAGTCGCTGATTATTGGACTATAATTAGCCTCTAAAGAGACCTTTTGGGTTTCCGTTGTAGTGACATTGTTCATCTTTATATAAGCAACTACATCAAGCTCTACAACGTTTTTCTCTTCATCATACTTGATCTTCTTACCTATTTGTAGCTCTCCTTTATCTGAAGGCCTATAGAAGGGGACGATAGAGTTATTTCTCTTTCTGAGTTCTTCACTACTTATGCTTATATTCAAGTTATCAATAAAAGAGAGGAATTGCATATCATTTATGAAAACTACAGAAGTGGGGTCACCAAATTGATAGTTTACGCTCTGCCTTAATGCCTTAACTACTTCACTTTTCAAAGTCTCTTTTACCCTGCGAATAGTTCTCTGAACTAATGTAGTCACATTTTCAGCTTCAGAAAATTTAATTGTTGCTTCGCAACCATATTCAGAAATTTTTATGTTAACATCTAGTTGAAGCCCAACTTCATTCGCAATTTTTTCCAAATCCTGCTGAATGTTACAAGAGCCAATTAAAAAAGCGTTCGTCAAATATGAAAGGATATAATCGCCCTTTATCCATAACTCTTTGTTAAATAAGGAGTTAAAAATAGAGCCTTTAAGGGTGATTTCATGAGCTGAATCTAAAGGAAGTAATGTGGAGTAAATACTTCTAAGAGCATAAGATTTCCCAGTTGAAGGGTAACCAAGAAAGAGTGTGATATCGCCAAGTTCAATCTCAGCTTCTTTTATTGGCCCAATTTTTTCAAGCTTAAACTTCATAAGAGTAAATCGTAAAACAAGGTAAAAAGCAACACTTATTTCTTACCTACAATGATTCTAAGCTCCCTTCCTCTTTTTGTGTCTCTATCTCCAATAGTTCTTTGCTGCATCGCTGCTACGTCTTCCTTTACTATTGTGAAGAAACTGGAGATAACGTCCCTTATCTCCTTTACTTTTTCATCCCTTTCCTCATGGAACATTATTACTGTGAATTTATCCCTTTTCAACACCCTGTGAATTTCCTCTGTTGCTTTTTCCAGTTCCTTTAAGTACGTCTTCTCTTCTTTACCTCTTCTGTGATTAACAATTATTTCATTATCAAAATCGAGTCTCACTTTTAGCCATGCTGCGTAAAAGTATGAGAGTTCAAAATATTGTACCTCATCAAAGAAAGGAGGATCAGTGACAACTAAATCAACAGAGTTGTCTGGAATGGGTAAATTTTTTGCATCAGCATTAAGAAATGTTACGTCTGCCTTACTTTCAAGCACTCCATAAACGTCACCTTCAACCCAACCATTTCCCATTTTGTTTATCCTTCTTAACGCTTTCTCAAAAATCAAATAGGGATTTCTTTCTGCCCTTCTGTAAGGAATCCAATAGCAAGGTACTCCCCAAGGGCCAGCATTTGGTCTTGCCATTTTGCTAGATTGATACAGTATCGAGATAAAAGCAGCAAGTGCCTTTTCGTCTCTAGGTATCTCACTGAGGATTTCAGAGAGGATTAATAGGTTACGTCTAGTAAACAGTTCATCTACTCTATCAACAGTTCTTCTCTTATCGAAAGGTCTGCCGTTATTGTAGTATAACGCATCCTTTGGATAAGGATATGAAATTTCTCCTTCGTAGTCCTTTCCTTGATAGTCAATTAATGGCCCATAATAGAGTTTTGCCTTTGTAATTCTGTCTCCTTCCCAAAGATAGTAAGACACTTCTCTTTTTTCTACCTGATAGTCAATTAAGTATAAGTCTCGATATCTTTTACTGAGTGTAACCTTAGCCTCTTTTCTTAGCAAGTTTGCTTTTGCTATGATTAATGCTACAGGGTTTAAGTCATTAAAAATTGCTCTTCTCTTTAGCTCTAAAGCTTTAGCTACAATGTTTCCAGAACCTGCAAATGGGTCTAGGACAACTTCTCCGTCTCTAGAATAAGAAAGAATATAATTTTCTGCCAGCTTACCATCTTTTCTGCCCCAGTATCTTATCATTATTTTTGAAAACTTCTGTTTGTTCATGTTTTAAAGCAAGAAGTTTAATATTATTTTAAAGGGACGCTCTCTTCCCAAAGTGAATTGAACTTCTCTATGAACTTTTTAATTGCTCTTTCATCCTTAACTATATCAGCACTTTCTATGTTTTCGGTTAAACCTTTTCTAGTAAAGTTTACTGATCCTTTCATTAATAGTGTATTATCAATCAACAGCTCTTTTGCATGTAAATCCGTTTTGCTTGCCTTATGTATTCTTACTTCTATATTTTCGTTTCTTTTTAT
The DNA here is from genome assembly GCF_059755235.1 of Sulfurisphaera sp. Classification (NCBI taxonomy): domain Archaea; kingdom Thermoproteati; phylum Thermoproteota; class Thermoprotei; order Sulfolobales; family Sulfolobaceae; genus Sulfurisphaera; species Sulfurisphaera sp. Next base: position 878 of record NZ_DBPRYF010000003.1, on the reverse strand, counting down.
GTATTCTGTAAATAATCTTATGCTTTCTTGGTGGTAATCCGAAGGATCATTTGTAGTAATAATTTTCACGTGTAATTTTTTATTGTTTTTTGCTATAGAGATAATTTCATTAACTGTTAATTCCGATAAATAAGGACTAACAAGCTTAATATCTTCTTTAGCTATTTTAAGCAAAGCTTTGAAAAGTCTGTACCCCTCTCCTATACTAAGTTCCGAAGATATGATGTTTGGATTCTCCATTTTTTGATAGTTTAATAAAATTTGAGATAAAATATCGATATCTATTTTCTCAAGTATCGCTCTTGTTAGCTCTCTGGATACTAAAAAGGGTTGGTTAAAAATAGGGAATTGACAGTTTCTTTCTAACATAACACATAGTGGGCAACCATCCCAGCAATGTGGCCCTGTTTCAAGAATATCATCTAGTTTGGCCCTTGTGTATGGATCGATTTTTCTCTTTTGTACTATATATTCTCTAATAGAGTTTATATGAGGATAAACTCCTCGTAGGATTTTGTAATTTGGATTCTTATAGTAGAAACTTACATACGCATCCCTTATATCATCTATTACATTTTTAAAGTTAGGATTTATTGCCTGAGTAGAGACACTCTGTAACTTACGGGGGTTTTGCAATAAGTCAAAGAAATTCTCAATCTCATTTTCTATTTTTAAGCCGCAGTTGATTGAGTTATCTATATAAGACAATAAGAACTCTCTAAATTTTTCTATATCTATTTTAACTTCGTCTTTGAAACTTTTTAGATATCCTAGCCCACCTATTGCTTCTTCAACTATATAAACAGCTACTTTATTTTCACGTTCACTGATATTCCTTAAAAGAGGATGAGTAATATAGTAGGAAATTCCCTCGCCCC
>NZ_DBPRYF010000029.1:0-26237 GCF_059755235.1 Sulfurisphaera sp. | reverse complement strand
TCAACATTGTAGTTATGCTTAACCTTGTAGCTAAGAATCTTGTAGGAGTCTTTTTGCACCCTCGACTACCTCCTTGTACTTATGACTCCTCATGCCATAGATTTTCCCTGCGAAGTGGGAGATAATCGTTATTAAGTCCTCAACTAACTCCTCTCTTGGCTCCTTCTCCTCTTGATTTATCACAATAATTTCAGTCTCGTAGCTCTGGAAGAACTGCTGGAGAATTTTAAAACCAAATCTTGTCAGTCTGTCGGGATAAGTGACAATAACTTTCGATACTTCTTTGTCCATGACCATTTTGAGTAGCTTTTGAAAGCTTTTTCTATCCTCATTCAGTCCGCTGCCAATGTCTTTGAGGATCTCGATATTCCAACCTTGCTCTTTCGCATACTGAGTTATAGCTTCAATCTGTCTCTCTAAATCATCTTTCTGAGTATTAGAAGATACTCTTGCGTATCCAATTATTTTTCTCTCCTCACGTAATCCTAAAATCCTTTTAATCTCTGACTCTGGGACTCTGCGTTTGCCACCAACAGTCCTAACACAGTGTATTTTTCCTTCCTCATCCCACTTCTGCAGAGTTCTTACATGAACACCGAGCAACTCTGATGCTTCTTTCATCGTATAGAGTTTTTCCATCTTTATCTATCAAAATATATTTTCGCCTATCAAATATTTAACTGTTTCGAAAGGCATCCCTTTAGATGACTTCATTGGTTTCATAGCTCTTATAATACTGTACAAGATCATAAAAATAAGAGAAATTACAAAAAGTTAACAGCTTCTTCCTTAAGTGATAAGAAAGCAAATTAAGAGTTAGGATATATTATCTTGAATAAATGATGCTACTCCAAATCCTAAGAACAAGAATACTAAGAATTAATTAAAGTAAATCATATATCCATATTGAATAAAGAACTTTCTTTCATAGGACTAAAACAGAATATTACAAAAACAATCTCAAAAGAGAGTATTGGATTATTTTAACTCAGTTTCTGTTTTTTAGAAGATTTCCCCATCTTTTCATTTAAAACCTCATTACACATTTTATCCGCTATCCTTGTAAATTCATTCTCCCGAGGTACATGAATAAATTTTACACTTGCATATCGCTCCTTTAACGAATAAACTCTATCACAAAGCTTTTGTAGTTCTTTGTTTCTAATTCTATATTCTCGGTTAATTTGTCTAATTGCCAATTCACTATCTGAATAAACTTCAATATCCCCTCTAGTATATTCTACAGCTCTTTCTAATGCGTTAATAATTGCTTGATATTCTGCTTTATTATTTGTCGTCTCTCCTAAATAATCAGCTTCTTTGTAAATAATTTGTTTATCATTCTTACTTACAAAAACGAATGCATAAGCGGACGGGCCTGGATTTCCTCTTGAAGCCCCATCAGTATATATTTGCAATATATCACCTTTCTTCATTTTATTTTCAGAATACACTTGATTATTTGTTTCCATTTTCAATCTGTTAATTGTTTTTTATTTCCACAATATAAGATTTTTGAACTCATACTTTTGCTATAGTACCCACAATGAGTCTAACCATAGAAAGTCCTACACATAATATAAAGGGAATATTTCTAGTAAGTAATTCTTTTTATCGTTGAGGTTTTCTGCAGAGCTGTTTTAACTCTAAGATTTAAAACTATTTTACTAAAGCTGATAAAGATTTGTTACAGCTTTCCTAAATAAATTATGGTTACTTGAGCTTTGAATTAAGAGTCGACTTCACTATCTTTGTATTAAATTATTCTAATCAATTTTTAGTTTATAAAGCTTAATATTTTTCTTTACTTACATTTATAATCTAACTCTGGTTTAATTTTAATCAGACTTATAAGTGCCCCAGTAGATATTTATCTCAATTATGATGGTTAGAGTATTAGAGAACCATTCAGGCTTTAGAGGTGGAACTTACTATTACGTTATAGAAGGTAATCTACTCAAACCTCTTTCCTCTTACGCTTTAACTAAAAACGAGGGAGACGACGTTGTGGAATATGAGGTTGATAGCGAAGCTTTAAAAGGAAAAGAGATAGTCATGATTTCCTCCTCAACTACTTCATTTACTTGTGAAATCGTAGTTGCTGATGTAGATGCTCTTGCTAGAAGCTCTCTTATCCCTGGCAACAAGGGAGTTAGGGGTGAAAGCTACTCCTATTTAAACAACTTAGACTTCACATTCCTTACAGAAGAGGAAAAAAGATATGTAAGAGGCGAGTGGAGGGAGTACTATTTACCCATGATAAAGGAGCTTAAAGTGTTCTTTTATGAAATCTATCCTCAACTATTGGAGGCACATAACCCTAATGCTGATATCTTACGTACTGTTTCACTTCTCAGCAGGATGCCGTTGTCACAAATAACTAGTTTATCACCACTCCTTCAGTGCCAAATAAAAGACAGCAGTACTTCCTACCCCATCTCATTCCTAATCCCTTATAGTGATAAGGCTAGGCAGAAGAGCCTGGAGACTCTAACTAAAGAGATTTATCATATGTGGCTTTTGACTAAAATAATTGAGGCTTACAAGGACAAGTTGGACTATATTAACTTCAAATTTAATCAAACAACTCCTATCGCTGTTATTTCTAAAAAGTACTCAATATGGTATGACTTTGATATGAGACCAGCAGAAATATGTGGAGGAAAACTAAGAAGGAGTGAGGTAATGAAAGAGTATTTCGAGAGGGTGGAAAAGTTTTTTGAGGGAAGAAAAACTGCTAGGCTACCACTTCGACCGGACATTGTTATAATGGATGACGTTCTGAGCTGTGAGGATATGGGTAAAAAGGGGATAAAGGTTAAGTTGTTGATAGAAGCTAAATATAGTGACATTAAGTATTGGGAAAAAGATATCTACTCTCAAGTAATTCCCTACATGGAGTTACTACAAACGGAAAATTCAGTTGTGGTATCTATGAAACCAATTAAAAAAGGGATTGAAGACTCAAGGGTTCCGATAATCGATAATGTACGTCCAGAAGGTGAAGGAGAAAAGAAGTTCGTTGAGTTTCTAAAAGAGATAGTTAATTGAGATTGTAGGCTAACACTGTCTTTATAGAGGGAAAAGCGTCTTTGAGATTCAAGGATAGCAACGAGTTATAAGCCAACTTCTCCCTGCCCTAAAGGGCAAGGCTTTCTGTGGTAAACTGAGAAATGAGAATAATAAATAAAGCTGGTAAGAATAAAATAACTACGTGTTTGACAAGATTTTAGCTGAACAATATAACACAAGGGGAATGACATTACTCAGTAAACGAGAATACTCCCTAGCTGTTGAAGACTTTGATAAAGCTATTCAATTCTATCCTTACGACCCAATCTATCATGAAAACAAAGCTAGGGCATTATATTTCTTAGGAAGATATGGTGAGGCACTAAAAGAGGTAGAAGAAGCTTTAAGGCTTGATCCAAATAGCAAGAGTGCAATGAGGCTGAAGGAAGAAATAACCCATGAAATGCTTAAGAGAAAAACCTGGGACCCCAAATTATGGATTGGTAGAAAGCTTTACGACTATTTAATCACTGCTGTGATAGGAGAAGGGAGTAATGGGTATGTATTAAAGGGAGAACGAGAAGGAAAAGCTGTTGCGATAAAAGTTGTGAGGCTTGAGAACGAGAAGGGGAAAAGGACAGTTACGATAAGCGCTTTAAATTATATTGAGGAAATATTCAAGGAAGCTGGCACACTAAAGGAAATATCTGCTAAGAACGAGAACTATTTCGTCAGACTTTACGGAGTTTACTTTGATGAATTTAACATAAAAGACATTTTGAGGGGGGAACTGTCAGTTTACTTGAACTCACCTCCTGCAATTATTATGGAGTTCATGAAAGGAGGGACTGCAGACGATCTAACGAAAAAGCAAAATGTTGTAAACTCAGTTTATTGGCCTTTAATCGTGAAAAAACTTACTTTGGAGACAGCTAAGGCACTTTTAATCCTTCATAAAAACGGGTTCGTGCACTTGGATATTAAGCCTAAAAATATCTTCTTTGCTGACGAAGTGGGTAACTACGGTGAAGAGGTTCTGAAGAGGATAAATGTTAAGCTAGGTGATTTAGGTAGTGCTGTTAGAGCTAGGACTGTTCCATTTCAAGCTACACCAGAGTACTGCCCACCGGAGCAAATAGAGGCTGTAGTTTTCAGAAGAGGAGCAAAACCCGCTATGGATATTTTCGCTTTAGGAATGACGGCTTACAAACTATTAACGATGTCCGACTTACCCCACGCAACTTTATTATCAAATGCTATTGACCATATTCTTGCTGGAAACCCTGCAAGTGCGTTACAAGAATTGAAAAATGCAAAAGAAATTCTTCAGAACGTGAAGTTAACTTTTCCTCCAAACACTCCAGAGGAATTAAAGAAAGTGATTATAAGCTCTTTGTCTGTAGACCCTTACAAAAGACCAACTGCTGAAGAAATTGTACAAATTCTGGGTTGAGGACAAAAACAAGAGTGAGAAATTACCAAGGGAGTATCCGAATATCTAGTCAAGCCATACTATCATTAAGAGTATTCATTTAGAGAAAGTTTACACTATATCTACAAACTGATTTTCGGGCTTATAACTCTATTTCAGTTCCACAAAATATCAAGGAATTCTAGTGGTTGAAAGTTGATCTTACGAATGAATAGTCGACATTAAAACTAATTTAGTATCTCTTATCTTAAGTTAGTTTTTATATATTCTAAAAACGAAAACTGTTTCATAACCGAGTCCGTTGCGAGTAGAAAACTAGGAAGAGTGTCTTGATTATTGTTGTAGAATTATTCACGTAGACTATAACAAAATAAATTGGGTTCAGCAATCGTACTCGTCTTCATCCATTCATGTGAGCTGGGCTCATCATCGATATTATTCTATTGCTCTTTACTTAAAAATGTTAGCCACTTAACTATATTCGATATATGTAGTGATAAAAATCTAATATTGGATAAAATCCGATAAGATGCCTTACGTTACGCTAAAAAGAGTTCTCTAATTATAATTTACTTTAAAACAATTTAATGAGCAACAACTTTAAAATGCTTTTGTACAACTATTAATCGCAACGCTTAAGGGGATGGCGTCCCCCTGGGGTTGAAATCCCCAAACCGCCTCTTGATTGAATGATAGGGGCTGATGACGCCTACTTCTCTAATATATGGTGGGAAGTATGGCGTCAGATGAAACCCAAATAGTAATTGAAACATTAATCCAAGTACTTGCAGTACTTTTCCTCTCTCCATTATATCAAGGTATTTACGAAAGGTTTAAAGCTATAGTAGTTGGACGTAAAGGCCCTAGTATTTTCCAACCTTATTATGATATCTTTAAGCTGTTGAAAAAAGAGGTTGTTATTTCAACTGATGCCTCTTCTCTTTTCATTTATACACCTTATATAGTATTTGGGATTTACACTCTAATCTCATTTGTTATTCCAATAGTTTATCCCTCACCAATCCTATTTACTCCTACTGTAGACTTCTTAGGAGGAGCAATACTATTTTCATTAGCAGCCTTTCTTAAAATAGTTGGGTCTTTAGAGAGCGGAAGCAACTTTGTAGCGTTAGGGGTAAGTAGAATACTGTCATTTACTTTCATCTCCGAAGCTACCCTAATTACAGTCTTTTTTGGAGTGGCATTAATAACTGGTACAAATAACCCCTACGTCACGCTTGATTATATATCACAAAGTCCTTCTCATTATCTCCAATTAGACCATATCTTCGTTTCAGTTGCATTTTTCATGCTTTGGCTGTTTGAAACGGGAAAATTACCGGTAGAGAGTAGTGGGCTAAGCGAGTTTGGTATGATAGATGATGGGTTACTTTATGAATACAGCGGAAAGCTTCTTGCAATACTGAAGTGGGGTTCTACTATTAAACAGTACTTACTAGGTTCTGTGTTACTTAATGTATTCATATTTCCATGGTTTATGCAAGAAGGGGCAATAGGTGCAATAGCATATGTCGGAATAATGTTCGGGAAATGGCTTGTCTTAATTTTTATAGCAGTTATAATAGATACTACACTTGCAAAACTAAGATTATTTAAGGTTCAAGATTTTCTTACAGTAGCGTTTCTGCTTTCGATACTTTCCTTAATTTTAACTATTCTATTGGGTGGTAATCGATGAACGTAGAAGTCTTGGAAACAATTTTAGCCTCAATAATTGTTTCAGCGTTTTATATACAAGGTCAAGCTTATCTAAAGCCCCAAATATACGGTCAGGCTATTCAGTCAGCATTAATATCAGTATTGGCCTTTTACCTTGGTTATGAGTTTCGTTCTTTAGATTACATACTCCTAGGAGTAGCTGTTGTTTTTCTTAGATCTATACTTATCACGTTTTTCTTACTTAGAGGCTTGAAGAGGAAACCGGGTTTAAGAGAGAGTACTAGAGGAGTAGCGTCTGAGCTAGTACTAGATCTTGTATTCTTTATAATCACTGTAATTATAGTGTATTATCTGATACTACAAAAAGCTTATTTAGTTACAGAAGTAAACCCATTATTACTAGTGTTCTCTTTTATTCTTTTCTTCCAAGGTCTATTCTTGATTCTTTCAAGAAAGAGCACAATATCACAGATATTAGGTTATATTGAGGAAGAGAACTCACTAATTTTATTTGGCTCACTTCTTATTCCCATACCTTTCCTAATAGAAGTGAGTGTTTTTCTTGATGTTCTTGCTATAGTAGTAATCTCTTCCATATTAGTCCTAGAAAAGCCTCAACATTCAACACTTGAGGAGTTAAAGGGGTGAGAAAATGTATCTTGAATTAGCGTTATTAGTTATTCCGGGACTTGCAAATCTGGGATTTTTTAACTTGAAGATATTAAAAATCGCCTCAATAGCTTCAGCGATATTAACATTAGCAATAAGTATATACTTTTACTTTGTACCGCAGTCTGTAACTGGAATTTTCTTCATCAGTAAGTTTAATTCCATTTTCCTCGTTATGATAGCCTCTATGTATCTTTTGTCTGCAGTATACTCTACTAGATACATAGAAAAAGGAAAATTAGTCAATGAGAAACTATATTATGTACTAATGAACTTCTTCGTTATCACGATGCTTTTTGTGGTTACAATTAACGACTTTGGACTAATGTGGGTTGGAATAGAACTTACAACTGTGGCGTCGGCTCTCTTAATACCGATAGAGACTTCAGATACTTCATTAGAGGCTACTTGGAGGTATATACTCATAGTTTCAGCAGGGGTCACTATAGCTCTTTTCTCGGTTATACTAATTTACTATCAGTACCACACGTTAACAGCTAGCGATATCATAAGCAGACCAGAGGACAACATAGTAACAAGGCTTGCAGTTATGTTAGGATTAATAGGTTTTGGTACAAAGGTTGGGGTCTTCCCAATGTACACTTGGTTACCAGATGCATATGGCGAAGCGCCTTCTACTTTTAGTGCACTGTCCTCAGGTGCACTATTACCATCTGCCCTTTATGTCTTGTTTAGAGTATATCAAGTAGATCCGTTGCCCATTGTTTTCACATGGTTCGGAGTAGTTTCAATAGTTACAGTTGCAATTATTCTCACTTATCAGTGGCATATAAAGAGAATGTTTGCTTATTCGACTATCGAGAATATGAACTTGGCTTTAATAGGTCTAGCAATTGGACAGCCTATTGGTGCACTAATATTGCTTTTTGCCCATGCATTTGGAAAAGCAGGGGCTTTTTACTCCAGCGGAGTTGTATTAAAATGGCTGAAAGAAAAAAGGATAGACAATATAACCGGGTTACACAAGTTTAAACTCACTTCAGCATCACTACTTCTTTCCTCTCTTGCAGTTACCGGAACACCACCTTTTGCCACTTTCATAGGTGAGTTCCTAATTCTCCAAACGTTAGTTCAACAAGGGTATATCACGGAGTTTATTATATTAATTCTGTCTCTAGCGACTGCTTTCATTTCAATAAACTATAACGTAAGTAAGATGATCTTTAGCAAGCAGAGGGGAGATGAGGAGAAAAAAGAGGAACCGCTAATGCTTTCCTTAACCTCTCTTGTTTCTTCGCTTGTCCCACTTGTCTTAGGGTTAGTTTTACTTGCATTAGGGGTGATACAGTGAGATACTATAAATGGTCCGACAAAGGAGAGGGAAGAAGGATAGGTAAAATAGGAAACTATTGCCTTTACGAGAAAAGTGTGACAGAAGAGAAGTGTGACGAAAAGTTTGAATACCCTTCACCTCAAGCTTATGGCTTATTCAAGTTTGTATACGGGCCTTCCGCTGGAGGTTTACTAGAGTCCATAAAGTTCAACGTATTCACCGATGGTGAGAGGATAAAAGGTATATCTGCAGAACCCTATAAAACAAGGGAGATTCAAGTAACTGGGTTGTCCGTTGAGGATGCCCTACTGAGAATAGATAGAATAAATGCTCCCTTTACCGCATCCCATTCTATAACATTTCTATTAGCTGTAGAGGACGCATTAGAGATAGAGCAAGACTATGATGTCCAACTAAGAAGAATGGCTGAACTAGAGCTAGAGAGGATAAGAAATCACTTGTTTGTTATATCTAGGCTAACGGAAACCGCATCCCTTAACGTCCCTACTTACCATCTTTTACACTTAGTAGAAAAAACCAACAGACTTATAGGTAAGATGTGTGGGCATAGGTATTTCTTTGGGGTAAATTCACTCAATGAAGTAAACTGTAACTTTGAGAAGCTAGTAGAGATAGTGGATATAGCAAATGAGTTTAAACAAATGTTTGAAGGCTTACAAGAGAGTAGGATTTTCATAGATAGGCTCCAGAGCAATGGTAAAATAAAAGATGAAAACAGTATAGGACCTGCAGCTAGAGCTTCTGGCTTCAGTTACGATGCAAGAAAAGATTTCGGAGCTTTACCTTATAGCGATTTCAGTTTTAAAACTATAAATACTGATGAAGCAGACTCATTTGGAAGATTTTTAGTTAGAGGATATGAAGTTCTCGAATCTTCTAGGATATTGATAGAACTAAGTAGTAGATTAAGGGAGAAAAAGGAGAAGGAGGGAACAAAAGTTAGCTCAAAACAAGGAGAAGGATTAGCTAGGGTTGAAAGCCCATCTGGGGATTTAGCTTATCACGTGAAAATAGAGAACGGGGTTGTTAAATCAATCTCCTCTTTTACTCCATCTTATAAAAACCTCAGTCTATTCTTAAAGAGCGTAATTGGTACAATATTTACAGATTTTCCATTTAATTGGGAAAGTTTTGGAATATGGATAAGTGAATTGGGGGCTGTGTTAAAATGAAAAACTGGTGGTTTATCAAAGGTTTAAGAAAAGGGATTATGACGGAAAAATACCCTAAAGACATTGCAGAATGGAGTACTGAGATAGAGGGCAAAGGGTCAGTCAATTGTCCTACCAATGCCATTGAAGACGGGAAATGGATTAAAGAGAGATGCATATTTTGTAGGAGATGTTATCCTAATTACAAGCCTAACCTAAATTCCAACATCTATGACGTAAAAACTACTCAACCACTGTTCCGTAAGTCATTTTACCTATACTCAGTCGATTCTGGCACTTGTGGGGGGTGCAACATGGAACTAAAACTAATATCTGCCCCAGAATATGATATGACCAGATTTGGTATATTCTTTACAAATACTCCAAGGCACGCAGATGCACTAATTGTAATGGGCGTTATAACTGAAAAAATGAGAGAGGTTATAAAAAGGGCTTATGAGGCAATGCCAGAACCAAAACTTATAATCCTTTTAGGGGCTTGCGCAATATCTGGAGGAATTATAGGAAATGGAATCCCATTAGATGCTGTAGTTGAAATTTCTGGATGTCCGCCAAACCCATACACAATTCTTGAAGCACTCGTTAAGGTGAAAGGAAAATGATTACCCAAGTTTTAATCCTTACACTATTTTCAATTTCTGCTTTAGTCTCTGTATTTAACAAGAAAACAGGATACATACTAGTTGCAATCTCATCGGGAATTTTCCTTGCTCTCTCAATTTACCAATATGATACAACATCGATGTTCTCCATAATAGCGTCTTCAGTGTGGTTATTATCTTCCATTTTCTCAATAGAGTATGACAATTATGGCAAATGGCTTTCCCCATTGTACTCAACCACTATACTAGGCATGGTTATTATTCTCGAGTCCACTAATTACCTCTCTTTTTTAGCTGGCTGGGAAATAATGACAATACCTTCTTATATTGCAATAGGTTTGGTTAGAAAAGAGTTCAGACCAGCATTCGTCTTTATGGCGTTCAGTGAGTTCAGCACAGCACTTATCCTATCGTCTTTCATAATTGCCAGTAGCATGACAGGGACTTTTGAGTTCACTAACTTAGTCAGTCCTATCCCCTTAATTATAGCCACATTTGGATTTATGATTAAGATGGGAATTTTTCCTTTCTTAGTAACCGAATGGTTACCCATTGCTCACGGTACAGCTCCATCAAATTTATCTGCTGTGTTGAGCGCGACAATGACACTAATGGGAGTATTCGGAATATTCAAAATGACTACCTTAACTCTTCAAATTCCAGAGATATTTTCGGTTATTCTAATGGGGATTGGAGCTTTTACAGTATTTTTTGGAGCTCTTTATGCCTACGTTAATGAGAACATAAAAGGGATACTGGGCTTTAGTACAATAGAAAACAATGGTGCAATACTAGTAGCTCTAAGTTTACTCATGATTACAAAGCAACTTCAAATGACGGAAATTGAGAACATAGCTATTGTAATTGTTTTGCTTTATGCTTTTGCTCACTCTATAGCTAAAACTGGTCTGTTTTTATCTGCAGGTCTACAAGAAGGGCAGAGTATTACTTATGCTAAGAAGATGAGAAATGTTGAAGTTGGGCTAGTCTTACTTGCTTCCTCCATGTCTGGGCTATTGCCAAATTTAGGTGGGGTAGCTACATGGTCGCTACTTCAGAACCTCTTTATGTTATCATACCTTCTTCACAACGTGGTTTCAACAGTCTTCATAGCTTCTGGGGCAATAATAGCGATGGGAGAAGGCTTTGCAACAGCAATGCTAGTAAGATACATAAATTATCTTTCTTTATTTAGAAATGCAAAAGAGCACGTAAGCCCAGTAAAAAGAATTCCAATAGTACTAGCAGGAGTACTAGTGCTTATACTAGGCTTTACACTGACATACGCTGTTTACCCCTACTCTAACTCCGGGTCAATTTTAGGAATGTTAAGTAAGACTTTAATCCTTACAACGTATGGACAATCCACTTTTGGAGGAATATCACCACTTTACGTTGCAATACTCATTACAACATTTTCAATTGTGGCCTATATCGCATTCGGTAAACCGAGAATAAGAAAAACAGAGACTTGGAATAATGGAGTAAATGAACAAGAAGAGTATACTGCTTTTGGAATGGCAAATAACATTAGGTTGATGCTAAGGAAAATCCTTAGAGTTGAAGAGGAGGAACAGAAATTCCTCCCAGCTTATGGTTTAGATGTATTCTGGGAATATATGTATAAACTTGCTGGAGCAATTAGAAAATTCGGTAGAATCTTTGCGAGGGGGTTAATAAACAGCTCTATTAGCTGGTATATTATCTACATAGTCGTGGCACTAATAGTCGCTCTGATAATTGCAGTTTTATGATAGGGGTGGAATGATAGCTTGTTCAAAAGAAAAGGAGTTAAAAGAGGAGGATAGAGAAGAAGAAGAGGGAGATAGAAATGATAGAGAAGGAAATAGAAGAAGTAAGGAAGGACCTGGAGAGGATTTACAGGCTTCAGCGGAAGGCGACAGAATGTATGAAGAAGAATGCTTAGAACTCTTAAAAGAACTGGCTAGCTTAAGTTCTAAAGAATCATCTCTTCATTTCCAATTATATCAATTATACCAAGAGGCTAAGGTAGAAACAATACGCTTGGGAGGTTTAATATCGTCGTGTAGTTACTATGATCAAAAAACTGCAGAAGAATTATCCCGCGAACTGGATGTGTTTTTAAAAAATATGTAAAAGACAAATTATAAGAACGAACATTAAAGGGAAATTCAAATTAAGAATATAGTAGAAACACCCTTAGAATCGTTGTGTTGCCGAGCTTCCATAGTTAAGATAGAAGTCTATAAATAATATTTTAAGATTTAAATATTTAAAAATTTTCTATGACAAACTCTTTGTGGGATAGACGTTTTTGGTTGATATTGACAAATTAAACGAGGAATACTTGAAAAAGTTTGAAGGTGTTAAAGTAGAGGTGTTTTATAAGGCTGATGATGTCTTTGCCCCTGGCGCTCATGTTGCAGTTGTTGATGTTGATGAGACTGGCAAGATCAAGGTTTTGGAATACTACGCAGTAGATGACGTTGGAAGGGTTTTGAATGCTGAGGAGGTTGAAGGACAAATTGTTGGTGGAGTATTGCAAGGAGTTTCTCAAGTAACTCTTGAGGCTATGAGGTATGATGAAAGGGAATTCCGTTGTGCGCTTCAATTGCTGATTGTGGAGTTCCAACTGCATTAGAAGCGCAGTTGAGAGTTGAGACTAAACACATTGAATTTCCTTCACAATTACCTTTCAAAAAGTAGGAGTGTTGGGAAAGCAGGAAGTACTGGAGCTTTGCCTGCAGTCTTTATAGCCGTTGAGAAGAAGACAAAAAAGAAGTTCAATCAAACCCCAATAGATCCTTGGTTGATGATAAGCTAATTTTATTTTTGTACTAATAGGCTGTATGATAACGAAAAGTTTATGTGTAGAATTAAGTTAAAGTTTAGAGCAATCTTTTCATATCCAGTCATCAAAAACAAGGTTTCCGTTATCATCAAATACCTCGACATAAACATCTTTCCACTCTTTGAAGACCTCATCTAAATCTTTAATCTCCATTTCATCAATTTTGATATAGTTAGGGCCTATTTTAACATAAATCTTTGCTATCATATCATAATATTAAAACTAACTGACACTATATATTTTTTGTTAATCATTTTTCACTTTTACCACTTTAAGGTTTTTAAAATGGATTAACGACACTTTTTTATGCTTTTAGCAGTAGATATCGGAGGGACATTTACAGACATTATAGGAGTTAAAGATGACGGTGAAATTATAGTTTACAAAGGCCTTTCAACCCCAAGAAATCCAGAAATTGGCGTTAAAAGAGGGATTGAAGAGCTAAAGATAAATGAGGAAATAACCCTTGTCCACGCAACTACAATAGCTACTAATGCCCTTTTAGGTCAAGTCAATCTAGAACTTCCTAGAGTTGCTCTTTTAACTACCAAAGGATTTTCGGACATCATCGAGATTGGTAGGCAAAATAGGCCAGAGCTTTATAACCTTTATTTCAAAAAACCAAAGCCCCTAGTCCCAAGAGATTTAAGGATTGAAATTGACGAAAGGGTAACTGCTGATGGCAAAATTCTGAAAAGAGTTGACAAAAGAGAAATAGAAGAGAAATTAAAAGGACTTAATGTGGAAGGAGTAGCAATAGTTTTCCTTCACTCCTACATTAACCCAACAAACGAGAAAATTGCAAAAGACATTGCTTCACATTTCGTAAAATATGTTTCAGCCTCCCACGAAGTTTCCCCAGAACAAAGGGAATATGAGAGAACAACGACTACAGTCATTAACGTTATGTTAATGCCCCTAGTTAGTAAATACGTTGAATCCCTTAAGAGAGAAATAAAACCAAAAGAATTCTTCATAATGGCAAGTTCTGGTGGTTTAATAGACTCTGAAGAGGCAATGAGAAGACCAGTACAAATAATTGAATCTGGGCCTGCTGCAGGAGTTATTGGAGTAAAGTATTTTGCAGATGAACTTGGAATTAAAAATGCTATAAGTTTTGATATGGGAGGGACTACTGCAAAAGCTGGGTCAATTGTTGACGAGGAAATTGAAATTACAAGCGAATATGAAGTTGGTGGTAAAACTCACCACGGTAGGATAATAAAGGGATCTGGTTATCCAGTCAGGTTCCCCTTCGTAGACCTAGCAGAAGTTTCTGCAGGTGGAGGTACAATAATATGGGTTGATGAAGGAGGAGCTCTAAATATAGGGCCTTTGAGTGCTGGTGCTGATCCGGGGCCAATGTGCTATAATAAGGGTGGAGATAAACCTACGTTAACTGACGCTAACCTAGTTTTGGGAAGAATTGGAGAAGAATTACTTTCTGGAGGAATGAAACTAAACAAGGAACTGGCATTAAAAGGTCTTTCTAGGCTTGAAGACCCAATTGAAGTGTCTAGAGAGGCATTACGTTTAGCCACACTTGAAATGGCTAGAGCAATTAGGTTTGTTACTGTCGAAAGAGGTCTAGATCCATCAACTTTTACTTTATTTGCGTTTGGTGGTGGAGGGCCACAGTTTGCAGTGGAAATAGCGGAGGAACTAGGAATTAGGGAGATTCTAGTTCCAGTCTACCCGGGTTTATTCAGTGCTTTAGCAATGCTAATGGCTGATCAAAAGTTTGAAGCTAGAATGGCTTATCCCAAGGACATTTCATCAGCTATACGTCTTTTGGAGCAAGAGTTAAAGAAAAAGGTTTCCCCAGACTATTTCCTTCATTACGCTGATGTCAGATATAAGGGTCAAGGATGGGAATTGACAGTTTCTGCTGATGGTAATATTAGGAGAAACTTTGAGGAAAGACATAAAGCAGTTTATGGTTTTACTCTTCCAAACGACATCGAGATCGTTAATGTAAGAGTTTTTGCAATAAAGAGAATGAAAAAGCCTGAAATTGTTTTTAGCACCTCTGGCGAAATAAAGAAAAAAGAGGAAAGAAAGGTGTATTTTGACGATTGGGTTACGACCCCCGTCTTCATTAGAGAGACTTTGCCTAAAGGTTTCAAAGGAAAAGGACCTGCAATAATAGAGGAGTATAGCTCAACTACTCTAATTCCAGATGGATGGAGTTTTGAAATACTAGAAAACTATTTTATCCGTATCTCTAAAGGTGGTTAATATGGTTAGTTGGGAGGTAATAAATAAGGCAACAGTCTTCATTGCTGAAGAAATGGGAGTGATGCTCAAAAAATCTGCTCTATCCCCAAATATAAGGGAGAGAATGGATCACAGCTGTGCAGTAGTTGATGCTGAAGGAAGAATTGTTGCTCAAGCTGAGCATATCCCAGTTCACTTAGGATCTTTCAAGATTGCTGTAAACAACTTGGTTAAACAGAACATAGAGTTAAATGAAGGGGAATCGTTAATCTTCAACGACCCATATATTTCTGGTACCCATTTAAATGACGTTGGAATTGTTACCCCTATTTACTATCACTCTAAACTTCTAGGTTATGTAATAAACAAAGCTCATCACGTTGATGTTGGTGGCCCTATACCAGGGAGTATAAATCCTAATGCTAAGACAATTTATGAGGAAGGGATCGTTATTCCGCCTATGAAATTCTCTCAAGACGTTCTGAAGATAGTTAAAGAAAACTTTAAGATGCCAGACGTTTCCTTGGGAGATTTACAAGCTCAACTCTCAGCCAACAGGGTGGGTGTAGAGAGAGTTAAGGAACTCTTTGATAAGTACGGGGTTATGGAAGTCCTTGAAAGTTGGGATAAAGCAATAAACTACACTAGAGAGATTGTAAGTAAACATGGCTGGAAAGAAGGTGTTTATGAAGCTGAGGACTATCTGGAGTGGGAAGACGAACTACTAAATATAACTCTGCATTTACACGTCAGAAAAGATAAAATAATAGCTGACTTCTCTGGCACTCATAAACAGATTGAGGGTCCCTTAAACGCAGTCCTAGGGGTGACTTATTCTTCTGTCTCTTTTGCTATTCGTTCCGCATTGAACAAGGACTTCCCTACAAACGACGGTTTTTACTCTTTGATAGAAGTTAATGCTGAGGAAGGGTCTTTAGTTAACCCTAGGAAGCCGTCAGCAGTCGGTGGAGGTAATGTGGAGACGTCACAGAGAGTTGCTGATGTGACTTTCCTTGCTTTATCAAAGTTTTTGTCACACATTCCAGCTGCTAGCTCTGGCACTATGATGAACGTAATGATGGGTGGGATTTATAACGGGAGATATTGGTCTTATTACGAAACTATTGCTGGTGGTAGTGGTGCTAGACCTACTGAAGATGGTGTCTCAGCAGTCCACACAAATATGACTAACACTCTCAACACTCCAATTGAGGTTGCTGAAATGAACTACCCTCTTCTGTTTACCTCCTATAAAATTAGGTATGGAAGTGGAGGAGAAGGCAAATATAAAGGTGGAGATGGAGTTGTGAGAAGCTTTAAAGTCCTTTCACCAACTAAGCTCTCAATTTTGGCTGATAGGTTTAAGACTTCTCCATGGGGCTTAAAAGGAGGAAAGAACGGTAAGCCTGGAAAAGTTACGATAATAAAAGGAGGAGAAAAAATTGAGATGAAGAGTAAGTTTACTGTTGACTTAAATGAAGGTGATGAAGTTATAATTGAAACACCCGGTGGTGGAGGGTATGGAAGTAGTTAATTCTAACTTAACAAATTAAAAATACAGAAAGCCTTTTTTATTAAAAAATCAAGGTCTTAAAGATAGAGCTATACTTTCGATAATAGATAAGATTAACATAGAACCTACATAGGCTGTCAACCCAGAGATCACATTACTATATATTTTCTCACTAAAGGACAACTTGTGTGCTACTACATTCGTGACTACAAGAGCTACTACAACAGGTAATATAAACATGTTTATAGGTGTAAACCAAATTCTTGCTAAACCGTCTAGGAAGAAGTAAAAGTCAAGGCTCATAAATAGAAAGAAGCTTACCATACCGCTTAAGAGCCCCAGTAAAATGATATAACGTGACTTCATGTTCTCAAGCAATATTCTCTCTAGAGTATATATTATTTTTGGTAACGGTATTATGACCTCGATCTCTTTTAAATAAAATCTTTTAAGGAGACGTTAATCCATTTATTCTTTCTTTAACATTATTTAGAACTTGAGAAATAGACTTGAAAGCCAACCTGCCATAAGGATAAAGCTCTATTTTTACATTAACCAGCTCTGATGCTCTTTTAGTTATGGCAAAATGATGCTTTGGTAATACCCCAACAATGACTTTATGCATTGTTGATATTTTTAAAAGGGCTTTGCTTAATAATTCCACGAATTCCTCTTTTTCTTCACTAGTCATTAAAGATGGAGGATAGTCATACGAATTAAAAGGATAGCAGTCTTCATATTCTCTAGGAACTAGAAGCATAGGCTCAGAAACAGAATAAAATTGGACTAAGTTTTCATATCCTCTCATTATAGAATAAGCTATTTTGTGAGAGGGTGATAAGTGATATGGTTTTACAGAAGTACAAGGAAGAAGAACTGCAAAATCCTTGTAGGATTTCCACTCATTAAGAAGAATTTCGTGCCACTTTTTCACTACAGGGTGTTTAAAGGGGTCTTCGCCATCACGTTTAACGACTCGTTCTCCACTTAAAGGAGGGCATTTCATAAAGAGTATATATAATCTTGCTTTTATAACACTGACTGAATCAAGAGTGTAAATTTATTTGATCTCTTCGAAGATATTATTTTAGTAATACCTTTAAACCTGGTATTACTAACTTCCAGTATGGACATTTTTCTAGGAGTACAAGACCTCAAAGTACCAGTATGGGAGTTTAATACTCCTATTATGATTAATCAACTCAGGTGGGACTCTGTACCGTGGGATAATCAGACTTGGGTTGACTCTGGCGGTTACCAAATAATGAAAAGAGGAATTCCTCTAAA
This sequence comes from Sulfurisphaera sp., assembly GCF_059755235.1. NCBI lineage: Archaea > Thermoproteati > Thermoproteota > Thermoprotei > Sulfolobales > Sulfolobaceae > Sulfurisphaera > Sulfurisphaera sp. Next base: position 8,505 of record NZ_DBPRYF010000029.1, on the reverse strand, counting down.
TGTTGAACAAATTGAAAAGAAATATAAAGTGCTTAATGCCCATTCATACATAAACCTTGATATTCCATCCATGCCATGTGAAAGCGTTGATGAGAGAAACTTTAAGCATTTTGAGTATTTTCATGAAAAAGAAATAGACGTAATCCCAGTAATTCACGCTTACAACACGGAAGACATTGATAAGGCGATTGATTTCTACACTCAGTACACAGACACTGTTGCTTTTGGTGGAATAGTCCCACCAACGCTAAAGGGTGGGAGGAAGTTCATTATTTACACGTATCATTATGTTAGAAAAGCAGTGAAAAAGGTTCACGTTTTAGGTGCAGGTTCCCCATTTATGAGGAAAATATTCTTTAATGCTGACAGTGTTGATACAGCGACATACAGAATAAAGGGGGCGATGGGTCTTGTTCTTATCCCGGGAAAAGGTGAACGTTACGTTGGTAACAGAAAAATCCTTTGGAAGGCAAGAAGAGCAAACGAAGAGGAGTTAAATTCCCTTTTCTCGTTTTTAGAAAAAACTCGTTACCCCTACGATGTAAGCATTGACGACTGGATCAGCAGAAGCTTAATCAACGCCTGGGTGATGATAAAATCAGAGTATGAAAGAGAGAGTTGGGAGATAAGACTATCAAAAGAGGTTGACAAGTTGAGCAGAAATGATATAAGAGATGAGATTACTTCCTCATGTAAAAAAATGTTTATAAATATTACTGCTTAGTATTACTTTATGGAAGATTGCAAAAACTTACTTTATAATGACCCAGAAAAGCTAAAGGGTAAAGAAGACTGTTTTCTTTCGGAAGATCATTATTTCCGTGGAAGTATTGCTCTAACATATTCTTCCACACGCAAAAGAATAGGGGATTACGTAACTTTTCAAGCACCTCGCACCTTATACGTTCTTGGAATTGATGATACTACCCAAAAAATCTTTACACGTGGAATCCCAATAATTCCTAGAACTATGTCAGAAAAACTTAGTGAAAAGGAGTTAAGAAAAATGATGGGCTTTACCCATCATAGATGGGAAGTTGATACCATAAGATCAATGCAGACAATAAGACTTCAAGGAGACTTAGCAATGAGAGTTGAAAAGGCATTCTCTTCATTAGAAAAGCTCTTTAACTATTTATCTTATTATAGGGACTTTGGTAATCACTTTATAAGGAGGGGTTTATGGGAGGAGTTTATAAGGTTAAAGCTTTCTGGGGATGAGAATATTGAAAAAGCACAAAGGCTCCTCAGAGTCAGAGAGGAAATCGACCAAATAATGAGGAGAAGTATGGCTCAAATTAAGCTAAAGAAAACGCCACAGAATAAATTTGATGAGTTAAATAAAATAAAAAAAGAGATAAACAGTAAGATAAAGGAAATTTTAGGGTTAAGCAGAATACCGGCTAATGTAGAGAGCTTATATTATCCTAAATTATCAGCAATGGTTGAGGATTTTAAGAGATTTGTAGTAGAAAAAGAAGAAAGGCTAAAACTTATTTACGGTCATTACTCTTCCCCTCACTTAGTCCAAGTAACGGGGGTCTTAGTGCCACCTGATAATAGGTTCGTGGTTGTAAATAATCCTTTCATAGTTCTTTTGAGAGAGCAAGACATCATAGTAACTCACAAGGAACATGGTATAACAACTTTCAAAGTGAGTAAACCTGCTATTGTACAATTCGGTGTATTAGATGATTTTACTAACACAGCCTTTTGGATAGATGATTTCCCATTTTAGTTTTTTTCGAAAAAATGTAAATATATACTTTTATATACAGATTAACAAAAGTTTATATATATGAATATCATATTCTCTTTTATGATAGGCAGGTACTACACTGTAAAACAGACATACTTCTGTCCTACGAACTATGGTTTATATGAATGCAGAGTGGAGAATGGTAAAGAGGTCTGCAGATTAATAGCGTGCACAGTGAATGAATCATTATCTTCCCCTTTATAAGTCAAGATGTTTTCGTTAAAGCTAATGTTTTTTAATTTTATTTTAGAAATAAAATTATTTCAATAATCTACTTGTTAAAGGGTACCATCCGATTGTTTCAGATTATACTTCTAAATGTTAGTCATAAACATGAATTGCTTTTAAAGACTGAAGTGAATTATCGCTGATCCAAAAACATTTTAATTTGAGTTAATCTATTTTATTCTAATGATGAGACCGCCAGTATAAGACAGATGACGTGAACCTGGCCTTACTGAATTCGATTTATCCTTGATTTATTTTCCCTTGTAAAATGAATTAGATAAATCCATATTCATAAAATGTCTAAATAGGTTACTGCTGTAGTGAGATGATACCCTTATACAAATAATTAGGAAAGCAACCCAAACAACTTTTAGTTAAAGAAAACTATTTCAATAGTATGAAATTAAAAATAAGATAACGTCTTATAGGCAAAGTAATAATCTCCTCAGATATATTTTATTGATGTACAAAAACTCCATCAAGATAAAAATCTAAATAAAAAATCTCAGTACCTTTTTTCCTTTTATATCATCACTCATCCCCGGTCAAGCTCATCACGTTGACAGATATCTCCATGATAATACTATTCCAATTGCAGATAAGATTACTGCAAACAGACCTAGATAAAGGAAGTCAATAGTGAGATTCGTTGGAATCCCTAGTAAGAGTCCTCTTATAGCACCATTAGAGTACGTTAGTGGATTAACATAAGCTATTGGTTTTAACCAGCTTGGCATCTCCTTTATAGGATAGAATGCGTTGCTAGTGAACAGTAGTGGTAAATTAAGCAAATTCATTATTGCCATTTGTGATTGCCAGTCACTGGCTCTGAGTGCTAATAATAAGAATAACGCTGATAAACCGAAAGACATTAAGAATAATGCACCGTAGGCACCTAGGAAATCCATGATATTAATACCGGGGGCAAAAGTCATCCCCAGCAGTACAGCAGCAGCAAGGACTATGGTCGCTTGAACTAATGACCTAATCACTGAGTTGAGTATCTTTGCCATTAGTATATTTCCTCTCGCTACTGGAGTAGTTAACAACCTATCTAAAACACCGAGCCTTCTGTCCCAAACAACTGACATACCACTTTGCATTGAAGTAAATAGCACTATGAAAGATAACATGCCTGCAGCTAGGTAAGAGAAGTAATCAGTTGTCCCAAAAGTTTGCTTAAGTATTTCAGTCCCTATTTGATCAATCACTTGTTTTGGTATTGTTACTCCGGGAATACTGATTGCAGTACCTGTGAAAAGTCCCCCTAAATTCATTGCCTTCCCAAATAGTGCTATCCAAAAGATTGGCTGTATGATAGAAAGCAATAAGATAACGGGGGCTTTATACCATTTCTTTAACTCTCTAGATGTTAAAGTCCATAGACCATGATAGGGTGATAAATTCCTTCTTTCTTCTTCCCTCTTCTCTTCTTTCCTCTCGACTTCCTGCATATCTATCCCCTCGCCCTCCTTAAAGTTCTCCTAAATGCAAACATTTCTTGTGAACTACCTTCCTCATCTCTTATTCTTCTACCAGTTATTTCCATATATACCTCATCCATTGTGGGTTCTGTTATGGACATCCTAGTCACCTTAATTCCGTTTCTTAATAGCGACTCAAGAATGAGAGGGGCTTTTTCCTCCCCTTCCTTAACTTTTATTCTTATTCCATCTTCCATTTTTTTAACCTCAAGTATGTCGTCAGTAATACTTGAAATAATTTTCAACGCTTCTTCATCATTAGTTGTCTTCAAGGAAATTACATCTCCTCCAACTCTTTCTTTTAGTTCTTTAGGAGATCCAATAGCCAAGATCTTACCCTTATCAATTATTGCTATCCTATCTCCATACATGTCAGCTTCCTCTAAATAGTGAGTAGTGACAAATATTGTCATGTCATATTCATCTTTCAGCTTTGTAATGTACTGCCATATTGCAGCTCTAGTCTGAGCGTCTAAACCAATTGTTGGTTCATCTAAAAACAAAACTTTTGGTCTGCTAACTAAGGACATTGCTATTTCTAATCTTCTTCTCATTCCTCCAGAGTAAGTTGAGACTTTTCTATTTGCTGCAAAAGATAACTCAACCATGTCAAGCAATTCTTTTGCTCTTTCTTTAGCTACACTCTTTGGTATTCCATAAAGTCCTGCCATCATCATAATGTTTTCCATACCAGTTAAGTCCTCGTCAGCTGTATACTCTTGAGGAACAACACCAATAGACTGTCTAACGTGGGCTGGATCCTTTATTATGTCATAGCCGTTAACAATAGCTGTACCTTCAGTAGGTCTAAGTACAGTTGTCAGCATCTTTATTGTTGTTGATTTTCCAGCCCCATTAGGCCCTAAAAATCCAAAAATCTCACCGTCATATACCTCAAAGTTAATGTGATCTACAGCAACGAATTTACCAAACATCTTTGTCAAGTTTATTGCCTTTATAATAACATCACGCATTTAACACCACCTTCTCAATTTCCTTAATAGCGTTAAGTACTCTTTCCTTGTAAGGATGAAGCTTATCCTTGTCTACTTCCTTGAAATACTCGGAAAGACCTTCTAATTCTTGGATTGAGTCTTCAATACTCCCAGAATATCTAACTGGAAGAAAGTCTTTTATCTCTGTAATCCCTTTTTCAGTAATTTTGTATTTTCCATCATTAAGCCTCTCAATTACTCCTTCTTCAACCATCTTATTTAAGAGCGGGTAAACTGAACCTGGTGATGGTTTCCACCATCCCCATGACATTTTATATATATCGTCAATGAGGTCAATACCCCTTCTTGGAGACTGCCAAAGTAGCCAAAGTACAATATTTCTAAGTCTACCTTTTTGCTTTGCTATTAACTCACTCATAGTATCGAAATCGATAGTAATAAATTTAAATCTTTCGATATATCGAAATCGATAGAAAGAGATTTAAGTCGATGCCTATCGATCCTTCGTTTTGTCTTTCATCATATTACTAGCTCTTTTTCGCAAATAGCTTTCTTGGATTTACAGTGTGAAACACCCTTCCCGCATTATGCAACAGTAAATTAGTCTTATCTAGGAGTAAGCCGTACTCATCAGCTATGCCTTCCTTAACTTTCGTGACTAACACTTGGAAGACGAAAAGGCCACACTCCCCTACGTCTATTTTGTTAATAGTCTTGGCTTCATAAATCGCTATTGCATCCCTCATTCCAGGGACTTTAACTTTTTCACTTTCTATCAACTTGACCTTAAACTTTTCTACTTTATCTACATCCCTTCCGCTAACAGAACCTAAAGCGTAAGTTAAGTCTAGCAATTCGGGTCCAGAGACGTTAATAGTAACCTCGTCGTGATAGTTTAGGCACTCATAAGTGAAGGTCTCTTTGAAGACAGAAACAGCAATAGTTTCTGGCTCTTCACTTACTGGCATATTCCAACTTGCAGGCATTAAATTAACTCTGTTGTTAGGGCATAAAGTTGCCAATATTATCGTTGGCCTAGGATGTATCAGCCTATAGAACTTCCCCGAGTACTTTACGAAAGTCATATACTTTATAAGGAAGACAAATTAAAATAATTGTTTCACATAGTAAAAGATTTAAGCATAAATCGTACTAACAACTTTCTATTGTAATAGTATTTATAGTCGTCTAGCTTTTCATTACACCAGAACTACTTATGAATCTTTTACGTATTTTTCATGAATTCATCAGTTAGAACTTGTTATTACTAATAACTTTTAGCATTTTCAATATTAGCTTTTCTTTTGAAATGGCGTTTCCCTCATCATTAATTCAGTTCTCGGACCACTCTTCACTGATCTTAGGCCCTGCCCAAAATATTATTTAAATTGAAGTATAAAAATGATTCAAGCTACATTTTGAAACTATAAATTTTATTTTTTGCAAGTATCATTTTCTGGCATGAAAATACTTCTAGTTGATTATGACAATACACTCTTTGACACAAGCGAATGCATTAAAGCTTCAGCAAAAGAATTGTGGGGATTAGATCTAGATGAAAAGGAAATAAGAAAGATGAAAAGGGAAGGAAAAAGCGCTATTTACTCATTGGCTTATACAAAGTACAGCCATCTGGCAAAACCTAACCTCACAATGATAAACTACATAAAAAATAAGGTAAGTGAAGGGAACCTTGTCTTTGTATTAACAGCTAGGCATTGCTCTGTTAGGCCTTATGTTGATTTCTCTTTGCTTTCTTACGGAGTTATTGTTAGTGGAATTATTTGCAGGAATGATGAAGAGATGAAGATGAAAGATGAGGAATGGAAGGCTAAAATTATACAGCTCTTTAAAGGGGAAATTGAGGTTTACGACGATAAAGAAGAGAACTTGAGGTACTTTTACGACCTTTACAAGAATGCGAAATATTTTCTAGTGAAAGGCGACCAAATCATTGAGTATAATATAAATTAAATAGAGCTATATAGGCTATAAAGTTCTATTTAATTTACTTAAGTTAGTCTTAAATTCTTCTCGTGCTATGTTAAAGTATGAAGCTGTTCATTATAATAACGTCTGTTCTGCTTTCAATACTTAGCGTTTTTATTTCTCTGCTATATGCGCCCTTCCCCCTTTTGCCTTTACTTTTGTATTTAAAAGGGATAAGACTAAGACACATGATAGTCTCATTTCTCCTTTTATTATCAATACCTTTAACAGATCTAATTGTTTATGCCACTGTGTTAGAATTGGCTTTGCTCTCTGCATGGTGATAAAAATGGTGGATTTAATCAAATTAATTATAATTAAGAATAATTCAAGGAATATCGGAATGGCTACCAATAAGTAGCAAAACCCAAGTTCTAATTTCATCTCACTTCCTTCTGGGACTAGATATTGCTATAGCATACACTTTTGGACTATTTATGGAAATGGGCTCGATAGGGTCGGCGCTTATATACTTCAGAAAAGATGTAATAAACGTCTTTAAAGACAGAAGGCTTTTGACTTACCTAGTTGTTGTCACTTTAGTTACTGGAATTGTTGGAGTTCCCCTTTACATAATCTCTGATAAACTACTTGAAAACGCCTATAACCCTGGCATACCAATGTTGCTTCTCGGAATAGCATTAATTCTTGATGGCTTATATATTAGGTTCTCAAGGATAAAGATTAAGGAATTCAAAGAGTTAAAGATTAAGGACTATATTCTAGTTGGGTTTGCTCAGGGACTCGCCACATTACCCGGAGTAAGCAGATCTGGGATGACAGTGTCAACAATGCTATTTCTAGGAGTAAGACCAGAGGATGCATTTAGATACTCCTATTTAGCTTATATCCCAGCTGCAATAGGTGCAGTAGGGACAACTTTGCTTTTCACAAAAAAGAACATTTCCTACGTAGTTTCTTTAGCAGGTATCGAGGGAATTACTATTGCCGTTATCGCTGCGCTTATTACTGGCTTAATTACAATTGATCTTTTGCTTAGGTTTGCAAAAAAGAGAAACATTTATGTTGCGGACTTTGTATTAGGGGCAGTTGCAATTGCTATTAGCTTGCTAGCGGTTCTATAACAGATAACAAGAACTCATCCATCTTTTTGTTACATCTGCTCAACGTTATATTCTTTTGTAATTTCACTTGGCATCTTATATTCCACAAACTTCTCTCTCCTTTTTCCCAAATTGCAACCCTTTGGTAGGTCATAAGAGATCTCTATTTTCTTTTGCATCAGTAATGTTCTAACCCTTGGATTTCCGAAATAAATTACTTTGCATTTATAGTTGCAGACTAACTTCTTCAGCATTCTCAAAAAACACAGTTTCACCTAGCTTAGTCACTTGCTCTTTTATTTTCCTTTCGCATCCTTCAAAGCTAAACTTACATTTTACTACCGCATGATGTGATAGAATACTAATATACTTAGTCTTTTTCCAAAATTGGAAAAAGTTAGAGGCAATATCATAGCTATTCCCTCAACTATTTGACAGAAATCATGTAAAGGATCAGAAATGCTTTGGAAGAAAAATAAATACGATGAGTTTTTGTCAAAGAATATGAAAAAGGAAATTTTACTGCCCTTTATTATTCTAGAACTTCTAGGTTTCGGAATGATATATTTAGGATTTAAAACAAAAGGGGTGATTTCTGTGAGTCTGGGAATTATTGGATTGCTTTTAGTCGTGGTTACCGCATGGTATTTTAGTGAGAAGAAATTAACTTTATAGCCTCCTCCCTTAGTTTAGGATTAATCTTTGCTTCTTCCAACACTCTTTTAATCTTTTCTTCAATAGCCTTCTTTTCTTCTGGACTAGCGTTTTTATAAGCCTTCATTAGCTCCTTAAGGTACTCTTCGCCAAAGATTTTGTCAACCGAATATCTGAGCTCAAAATACTTTAGCTTATCCACATTTTCAGCGATCCTAAAGCCAGAATAGTGAGAGGGATCGTAAGCTGCAGACCTAATTAGTCCCTTATATCTCTCTGGCCTAACAATTTTCCCAACAATTATTATAGCATCTCTAGTTATCTTCTCTTTCTTAACTTTTTCAGCGATGTCTTTCAATTCACCCAATATT
>NZ_DBPRYF010000028.1:0-64902 GCF_059755235.1 Sulfurisphaera sp. | reverse complement strand
AACTGGAAGCAGATAGTTCAATTCATGAGCGACAAATCCGAAATAAAACTGGTCGACCCTAGGAACACTTCTTCAACCTGCCCCAGATGCGGAGGAAAGATGATAAAGCTCCAAGGGGGCAGGGTAGTTAAATGTTCTAGGTGCGGACTAGAACTAGACAGACAACTGTGTGGAGCCATAAACATTTTCCTTAAAATGTGTGGCTTTCCCCAGAGCCCGAGCGTCTTCTTCCGTGCGGTGATTAAAAAGATGATCCCTCGGTGGAAGGTGTGGATGAGGGCTTTGGGTGGGGTTGCCACGAATAGGGGCAAGGGCTATGATATGCCACCGATGAACTCAAGATGGTGGCTGAGCCTGGTGAACCCCAAGGCTTTCATAGGTCTATGAATGCCTATGAAAGCTGAACCCCGTGGGATAACCCTAAACTTAGGTATAAAGTCTCCGTGATTTTTACTAAATTACCTTATCCGCCAAACGATACGGTTGAGGAATACCTTGAAGATTTAAACAGCATATTTCATGGTGATCTAAATAGGCTAATAAAAGACTTTAACTTAACTCAGCATTTAAAAAAGAAAATCTCTCAACTTTCTTCTGGTCAGGCCCAAAAAATTCAATTAATAGCTGCTCTCATCAAAAACCCTGAGTTGATAATTGCAGATGAGCCAACAGCAAATTTAGACCCACAAGCGAGGCTCGAATTCTACGACATGGTAACAAACATGATAAAAGAGTACGGTGTTACTTTTTTTTATATCCTCCCATATCTTATCTGAGTTGGAAAGGGTTATAACTCACGTTGTTTTCATCAACGATGGGATAATAACAGCAATGGGGGATATAAACACTGTAGAGGCTAATGTGTCTTCTGACGAAGTTATAATCCTAGTGAGGGAGAAGGAAAGGGCTATGAAAGTTTTGGAAGAGTTTGAACCTGCAATGGACGGAGCTTACATAAGAGTTAAGGGTAACATAAGGGAAATAGTTGATTTACTAGATGATTCAAAAATTGAAATTCTTAGTATAAGGAGGAGTAGCCTAGACGACGTGTTCAAAAAGCTTAATAGAACTTAGTATAAGAAATTTTTGTGTCACAATTACAAGTCCTAAAGATCCTTTTTAAAGAAAGGTACAAAGACCCTACTCTTCAGTTAATGATTCCCACGATGATTGTGGGATACATTTTCATCCCTGCGTTTCTTGAAAAGGGGGACTTCCAACCTTATTCTCTCGTTATATCTTTCATTCCAGTTATTAGCTTATCGGAGACTATAGCTTTCTCTCTTGCTTTAAGGAACATAATTTTCGTTCTAGGAGATCATCTTACTAACGGTAGCATTGTGTCATTTTTAATGATGCCTGTAAAGAGGATAACGTTTTTCTTTTACAGTTACTTTCTCGACGTTGTGTTACCTTATCTCTTTTGGGTTGTGACAAATTACTTTTACTTAGCTGACATTGGTTATATTAACCCCTTAACGAACTTGCTGTCACTGACGTACACTGCAGGTTACTTCTTTTCAACTTCAGTCATACTGTTTCTTACCCTTTTCTTAAAAAGTAACGGTGCATCTACGTTAGCTTCGATGTTTGCTTTGGGTTCTATCTTCTTAGTCGGAGGGTTTGGTAATTACTCCCTTGTTCAAAATAACTCTTCTGCACTCTCAATAACCTCTTTTATGAATCCTTACCCACTTCTTTTAGCCTATTCGTTCAAACAGTCCTCTACACTACTTTCATTTATCTATAATGGAATAGTTGTGGACTTTGTCCTTGCTTTAATCTTAGTTTTGATCTCCTTATTCCTTTTCAAAAGGATAGAGGTGTGAAATGTGATAAAGTGGGAACTATTGTTAGCCTCAATTTCATTAGCTATTCTTTCACTTTCAACGGTTACAATAAATACACCTACACACTTTACAATAAACTTTGAAAATTACACGTTAAATGTGCCTAACTTAGTAGAATCTGCAAGTGTTACAATATCACAAAATAAAAGTGGTTTAATAACTGAAGTCCTAATTAATCATGATTTAACAGTAAACGTAACTAGCATTTCTCCTTATACAATATCTCTTAATCCCGGAACTTTCACTTTTTCTATTATAAAGGAAGTGAATGAGAGTAACGGTAAAACACTAAATGTCACGTATAACGCTACAATAACTTATACTATACAAAAAGTTAAGTTGGTATTACATCAGAAAATACTCTATTATTCTGGGATAGCCGGAACTGTGATTGGATTGTTAATTTACGTAACAAGGAAAATTGTTAAGAGGATCTAAGGTCAAGTTCCCCCCTTATAAACATGCAAATCCTTCATTCTCGGATTTTTTAAATTTTAGGAAAGTGATATTATATTAAACTTCAATTTGTAATAACTTTAAACTTATTTCATATTTAAGCTTATAAAAGAGATAATATTATATATTTATTGATATGGAGCCTGAAAAATTTAGTTGGAACTCGGCAAAAGCTATAGTTTCACAATTTATAGGTTTCCTAACAGACTCTTACGACCTAACAATGATTTTAGGTATAGCACCTGTACTAGCAAAAGTACTGTTGCCTCCCGAGTCACCTCTTCTAGCTTCATTTTCAGTTATATTATCATATTCACTGACAATAATCTTTAGGCCCCTAGGTTCCGCTATTTTTGGAAACCTTGGTGATAAAATAGGTAGAAGAGCTGACTTAATTATAACTGTCTTAGGTCTGGGTATAGTTAGTGCATTGACATCAGCATTACCGACGTATGCTTCTGTTGGCATACTCTCTTTCATTCTATTCGTATTAATAAGAATCGGAGTAGGAATTTTTGCTGGAGGTGAGTATGCTGCAGGTCATCCGTTTGCAATGGAGTGGACTCCGTTTAAATGGAGAGGACTAATAAGCGGCGTAGTTCAAGGAGGATTCTCATTTGGCGCAGCATTAGCTGCTGCAGTAGAAGGAGCATTTATCAGTGTATATGGTGTTACAAGGATTGAAGAATTTGCTTGGAGATATGTTTTTCTTACCACATTAGTTCCAGCATTCATAGCACTAGCTATAAGATTAGCCATGAAAGAGACGCCAGTATTTGAGGAAGTTAAACAGAAAAATTTAGTTAGAAAAACTCCACTTCTTGACTTGTTTAAAATGCCATACTTAAAAGATTTCCTACAAGTGTTGATATACATGACTGGGATGTTCTTCTTCGCTTATTCATTATTTGCTTTTGTACCAACAATATTAGAACATCCTCCATCTGCGTTTTCAACAGGTGAAGCTGTTTTCATATACTCACTTGGAACTTATGCGGCATTTGCAGGTGCAGTTTTCTTTGGTGCCCTATCTCAATATGTAGGTAGAAGAAGATTGACGTTAATTTGGGCTATACTTACTTTCATAATTGCTATACCAATATGCTATTTGCTAATTTCTTCAGCATCAATAGGAAACGTAGCATTAGCTTCAATAGCTTCAATTATTATAGGGATTATAACTCAAGGCCCTTGGGGGATAATTCCTATTTACTTATCTGAGAGGTTTAAAGCGTCAATGAGGGCTTCTGGAGTGGGTTTTGGCTATTCTTCAGGGATTTTCATAGGGGGTTGGTTTAGCATATACGTACCATTAATGCATCAGTATCTATTTAAATCGATAGATACACCAACAAACGTATGGTTCTCCACAGCAGTACTGCTAATGATAGGTGCAGTACTAGTTGGAATTGGACAATACATAGGCCCAGAAACTTTAGGGACTAGATTAGCTGAAGAAGTTAGTGCCGAAAGAGCTACTGAGAGAACATAAATTTTTTCATTTAATTGTTTTTTGTTAGAGAGTTATACTTTTACTCATTATTCAAATTGAAATCGTGAAGTTACACTCTCTTTTTTAATCTTTTGAGTTTCACATTACTGCCTATAGACTGAAGACAAATCCTTTGTTATCAAAACTCTTTATAATCCAATATACTTTTTAACAATGTTATTAAGGAAATTTCCTTGTAAGCCAGAATTCATTTATCGATCTTTAAGTATTATATCTTTGCAATAAAGAAAAATTATTTAATAATTGTAAAAAGCGATTATCTGGTTAATTATTATCTAAGAATGTTAACAAAATCACATATAAACATAAATATTTGTGCCACTTTTTACAGTTTGAGGTCTTTTATTGCCCTTCCAAAAAAATTGCAGAATTAAACTTCTTATACTTTTTTATAGTAAAAAAATCATAAAAAAATTTATATGAAATTTATAAATAATTAGAAATTGGGGAAAAAATATTAGGCAACTTATATAAAAGATTTGCTGTACTAATATGAATATTTATACATACGCAATATATATTTCACGTTGACAAATATATTATTTGGTGATTAAAGTGGCATTATTCGTAGATCAATTAACTGGTCAGCTAATAGCAATGGCTGCAGGCTTTATAACAATCGCTTATGGTTTGTTAAGGACATTTGCAATTCACAGTGAACTTACAAAGTATAAACAAGCTATAGAGGCTCAATACTTGCCTTTATTGGTCATTGGAATATACATAAGCGTTACTGGCTTCTTTGGATTATTAGTCTGGCCTTTACCTGGTAGCTATAACATACTCTTCTATGATCTTTACCCATTATTGGGCTTAGGATTAATCATGATAGCACTAGGGGTTAAGAATGGCTATAAGCTAGAGCATTTAGGTTTCTTAGGAATACTATTAGGTATCGTAACAATGTACTATGGAGCTGAAGGGTATCTGAAAAATATGACTCAAGAACCTGCAGCACTACTTGCACTCTACGTACTTACTGGACTGTCTTCAATATTCTTCTACCCAGTATCTATGTTCATTGATAATGGTAATCCGAAGATAAAGATATTCCTTCTAATTGATGCTATATTGCTAATATTAGCTGGTGTTGTTGCTGGCTACATAGGTTTAGCAGCTGTTCCAGATCATTTGTCTGCATTCTCAAAATGGGCTCCATTCTTATGATTTGAACTTTTTTAGTAAGTAAGAATAAATTGCCCCATCTTTGCTGAAGTATTATAAAAACTTGTTTTTGAGTTAAACTCAGTTCTTTTTCTTCCTTCCCTACTCAAGATTATTTATAAGAGATAATTAATTATTAAAGGTTGTTAGCTCCCTAAAAGGTGAAGAGATTTAAGACCACTGCCAGTAAGAACTAAAACTGCACTATTAACTTTCATTTTCTGATAAGCTGCATATGTTGTAGCCGAACTTGGTTCCACTAATATTCCATGTTTAGCTAAATATTTCCAAGCGTTTAATATTTCCTCCTCTGAAACAACTACACATTCTCCAGTTTCTTTTAACACATTAAGCATCTCTGGCAAAAGGAATGGGTTTGTAGAAACTAGAGCATCGGCAATTGAATTTACTTCTTTTGGAGGAGTATAAGAGTAACCTTTCAGAGACGCGCAAACTGGCATTACTTGTTCAGTCTGAACAGCAATTAATTTTGGCATCTTTTCTATAATTCCAGAGTCTAACAAATGCTTAAAACCCTCATATACACCTAAAAGAAGAGTACCTGCAGAAGTGGGTAAGAAGACATAATCTGGAGCCTTACCTAAATCTTCATAAATTTCATAACTCAAACTCCTTATCCCGTCTCTAAATTGTGGTTGAAGAGTGTGAGATGCAAAATAGTAACCAGATTTTTCAGCTTCTCTAGTTACATCCTCTCTGCTTCCTTTCACCTTGACCACTTTAGCACCATACGCCTCTATTTGTTTAATTTTTGAAGGATTTGCATTTGTTGGTGTAAATATTGCTACTTCCATTCCAGCAAATGCTCCATAAGCTGATATTGAGGCTCCTGCATTTCCGGAAGAGTCCTCTGAGATCTTTTTAATTCCCTGCTGAAAGAGGTAAGATATTAAAGTCACTGATCCTCTGTCTTTGTAAGAGCCTGTGGGGTTTAAGAAGTCTAGCTTTAGATAAACATTCTCAAATTTTATTAACGGAGTTTTACCTTCACCTAAAGAGATCCAAGTTTTCACGTAAGGGAAATTATCTCTAATATTCTTTCTATACTCAAAATCTACAACGTATTTAAATGGTCCGCCACATCTACTGCAACGAAGCTCGTATATACTTTCTCTCGGCTTGCCGCAACGAGCACATACTTCTTGCATGATAATAACTTGCTAAATTATGTTAATAAAATTGAACAGATAGATAAGAGCTATTTGAGTTTCACATTTCATGAAGATTGAAATGGCTCAAGTCATATTATTCTCGTTACAACCATTCCAATAAGTTTAATTTTAAAAAAAAAAGATATATAAATTAAATAAAAAATATTAAAGTCTCACATTAAATCTGATAGAGGAATTGCGAAAGCCCAATTATAGCTGTTATCCACAAACACTGTTTTTCCGACAACAACAGCATTTACTATACCAAATCTTCCTCCCACATAGTAGCTCTTTACTAACTGACCGTTTGTAGCATTATACACATCTATATTTGGTCCTGCTGGCTCTATAATATATCCATTAATATAAACTGGATTAGCTCTTCCTCCACCAGCGCCATTTGGCGGAGCTTGGACATTAGGTATTTTGCCTATCCATATTACTTTCCCAGTACTTTCGTTTAATGCAAATACCTCGTTAACAACTGGAGAACCTACATATACTACTCCGTTGTGAATCGTTGGAACTCCTCCTTTGAATGCTGGTGGCACATAACCTCTAGCTAATTGTTCTATCCATAACAAGTGGCCATTAGTTGCGTTAAGTGCGAAGACTGCAAACCCGATTGTTTTGTTCGTTTTGATGGAGTTTACAATTGTACTCTGCACTACTATTCCATTTTGCTGATCTACTGCAGGTGACACATCTCCCATCCCAGTGTTAAATGGAGTATATCCTTTTGGTAAGGTGAAGTTCCAAACTATTTGTCCATTCTCGACATTTACCGCGACTAGTTCACCGTATGGTGGAAGTGCTAGAGTGAAACCCACTATAGCAATCGTTGTGCCGTTAGGGAAAACATAGTAGTTTGTTGAACTCATTGAGTCAAATGCCGAAACACCTACATAGTCTCTCCACACAACTTGTCCAGTTGTTGCATTTAGAGCTTCAATTTGACCGGAACCATCACCGTATATAAGAAGTCCATCAACATAAGCTACAGTCGGCATATCATTACCTTTATCAAAATGAACCCATAATAATTGACCGTTAGTAGCGTTAAACGCATAAACAGCACCATAACTATAACCTCTTATTACTTGTGCATAGCTCTGGGTTAAAACTGCAAAAATACCTTGAGAGGCTGAAAATCCTGCGTCTCCCACACTGACATAAACAATTGCACCTTTAATTGTATTAACAACAATTGGATTGCTCATAACTGCATTTACTGTTGTAGCAGACCAAATTAGTTGCCCAGTGTAAGCGTTAACGGCATAAATGGTATTAGCATCGGAGGGTATGTAGACTATACCATTGAAATATGTTACACCTACTGCATCTCCTACTAACTGTGTTAACGTTACAGCTGCACTCCTATTTCCCATAGCTTGATATGCAGGGAATGGTGCATTGAGCGGAATAGCGTCCATTTGTTTAAATGACCAGCTAACTGCTGGGAAGCTGATGTTTAAAACTGCTTCATGATCTTGCTGATATGCATAAACTGTCCAGTTTCCTTCATTTATAGGGTCTTTAGGCATGTTAGAAGGATAGTATGTAACTATTGTCCACATTGGCAAATAGCAATTTCCATAATTGTAATAAGTATACTGGTACCACTTAATCGAAGAGTTCTGATAAGTTGTTATTGTAACGTTTTCATTTACTCCGGTTAGTGGAGACTTTACCTCAGTATTTACTGTACTCATCATAATACCTTGTGACATAGCTGTACTCGTCGAAGTACTTGTTTGAGTCTGAGTTGTAGTATATGTAGTCGTAGAAGTTACGGTTTGTGTTGTAGTTATTGTTTTGGTTGCAGGAGTGTGTATAACGTAACCTACTCCTATTCCTATTACTAAACCAACTATTAACAAAATTACACCAAATATTTTTGAGTCCATTTTTGGTCTGACAGCATTTTTGAAACAAATTTTTAAAATTTACGATAATACACATATTCCGCAAAACTTATAAATATAACAAAAAACAGAATAAAATTATAGATTTATTCTATTGCAATGTCATATAAATATTTAAAAAATCAAATATTTAGTAAATATTATTAGAAATATTTTATAAAAGAATAGAATAAGTATTATTAAAGATAGTGATAACTTTCATAACTTTTTAAAAAGAAAAGATTGAAAATGAGATAATAAGTATTTGATAGATATGTTAAACCTTGTTAAAAAATCAGTACAGCTTTTGCCTCTGAACTCCTTAATGCGAATTCAGCTACGCCTCCAACTTTAACGTTCTCTACTAGGTCTTCATGGGGCACATTTTTAGCCTTCATACCGAACTCACAAGCAGTTATTTCAACATCCTCTCCAGCTAGCTCAATTAAGTTCTTAAAATAATATGACAGAGGCTTTACGTTTGGTAGCTGTATTTTCTCCATTTCTTTAGTAACTCCCTTAAGCCCATCCATTGTAAAGAACATGTAGACTTTATTCCCTGAAGAGGCATAACCAATAGCAGTAATGTAAGCCATATAAAGTCTATCTATGTCCCCACTAGTAACCATAAATACATATAGGTCAGACACTCTTTTTCACCTCCAACTCACGTACAGTTTTGACTAAGTTATACCAAAAAATTGCTAATGCGATATACACAATGGTATAGCAAATGTAGGTAGTAGCTTGAATATAACCGTCTATCTGATTTGTAGGGACATAAGCGGAGAAAACTCCATGAGATAATGCAACACTATTGTTTGGTAATATATAATCAACAGAATACAAATACCATCCAATTGCAAATAAACTAACGACAATAGGTGCCAACAATCTTCTTATTATAGGTAGAGAGACCATCATAACCACCTTTCTTGAACCTTAACTGCCATATAAACACCTATTAACATACCAAAGAGGAATATTATGCCGTCATAACCTAGCTGGGTAAAGTTAGTCCACATTAACCCTACATTACATCCTAATGCCATTCTTACTCCTATTCCTACCAACATGCCCCCTACAAACCCAATCGCTAATCTTCTCTTGTCTCTAGGAATCCTTATCTTAAAGTCCCCACTTAAGTAAGATGCCATAAAGGCTCCTATACATAGCATTATTACCATCAAGGTGCTTGTATCTACAATAGGAACTGAATCATTAAACCAAGGTGTATTTAGAAATAATTTTACATTTCCTAACATTAGTAGGTACTCGAAGAATCTACCTCCGTCAGAAGTTGTGATCACTAGATAGTTAAAAGTATAGCCTGCACCAACTATAAACACAAATATCATGTCTATAGCTAAAATCACAGTTGTTAAATTAGTCCCATAAGGTTTCTTTAAAAGTAATAAGTCCTTTATCTCCTTGCGTAAGGATGGCCTACTCTCTTTCTCTTCCGAAGAAGAAATGCTTTTTTCTGAACCAAATGCCATACTAAAAGTTGATGGTAACCTAAATGAGGGGGAAGAGGAAGACGTAGACCATTTTTTCTTTGTGTATTGTTGAAGGTAAATTCCTAAAAAGATAAGAGGTAGACCAACTATTAAAGTGGTAATATATACTGCCATGTTAGATGTCGAGTGGAAAAGGACATAGGGTAAGTATGTTACGTAACCTCCATTAGTTGTGGAAAGTATGCCTTTCGACATAGTGTCAACTTGAAACGGCCAAATAGCTATAGCAAATATGTAAGTACCAATCATCATACCGAATAATTCTACCCAGTTTTGCACATAGCCGCTAGCAGCCCTATATAACATTGATAAGTTACATCCACCAGCCAATGCTGCTCCAAACCCAAAGATTATTGAACCAACCAGGATATACCATCCTGCAAAGTAATTGAAATAGTACTGATCCACTGCAGGTATAACACCAAATGCGACTAGGAGACCAGCTCCTAAAGCAGATAATCCAAAGAGTATTAGAAGTGCGCCAAACCTATCATAGCTCTTTGCTGTAAAAACCGATGTCATTGCATTTACAAAGCAATAGTTACCCCTTTGGGCTGCCCAACCCAAAATAAAACCAGAAAGTCCAAAAAGGCCAAAAACTAAGGCCCAACTCTCTTGATATATAGGCTGTAAAACCATAGTGGGCATTTGCTATTTCACCTTTAGTATCCTCACCTTGTACATTCCGTCTCCTTTCATTACAACATACGGGTATCCTAATGACTTGCATAATGATGGTAGTGTTACATGGACTGCAGGTTCGTGATCAGTAAGTACTTCCAATACTTCACCTACCTTCATTTTCTTTAACTCTTTCCCAGCTTTCATTTCCGGTACGGGACATTCTTCTCCTCTTACGTCA
Organism: Sulfurisphaera sp.; assembly: GCF_059755235.1. NCBI lineage: Archaea > Thermoproteati > Thermoproteota > Thermoprotei > Sulfolobales > Sulfolobaceae > Sulfurisphaera > Sulfurisphaera sp. The sequence continues at coordinate 54,461 of NZ_DBPRYF010000028.1, read as the reverse complement.
AGAGTTTTATTTGGATTTCTTACTGATAGGTCTTCCATTAAACCACCTAAAATATACTTACGATTTCACATTTTTAAGTATTTACCATTTATAAAGCTATTATCTACTTCTTATCAAAATTATTAAATTACATAATGTGATGTGTAATGTAAATAAGATTTTTAAATAGTATTTCATACTTTAATATAATGATAGAGGAAACTGTAAAAATCAACATAGAAGACTTCAGACCATTACTTGAAGTAGAAAAATCTTACAGATTGTACAAGATGATTAATGTTAAAAAATTAGATTTCGGTTACGCTTGTCAGATTTCTTTCTTAAAGTTTAAGATTGATTGTTTATGTAAGCCCAAAAAGGATGGATTAGAAATTATAGAGAAAAACGGGAAATTCACGATAGATATAAATTATGAGAAGAAAGAAAAAGACGTTGAAGCTAAAATAATTTATAAAGGGTCTCTGGAAAAGATTTTAGGGAATATTGCTAGGACGATAGTGAAAAATTTGGAAGAGTATGCAAAGTACGTTGTTTCTAAAAACGCTAACCAAAGTGGGGTAATAAGTATTAATCTCTCTACCTTTTACCCAGACAAATCTATTGACTTGAGGGGGGAAGAATGTCCCGTACCAGAAATTACGTTAAAAAGAGAGTTGATTAAAGCAAAGAAAGGAGAGGTAATAGAAATCCTCTTAGACCACCCGGCAGCCATACTTTATACAATCCCGGAAATTATCAGACTATTTAACTGTAGGTATGAGGTAATCAAACACGAGGACTATGTAAGTTTTAGGATTTTGGTTTTAAGTAACACTATAGGAAAAGAAGAGTACTTGGATATAATTCATCAATTCAATGAGGAGAAAATTAAAGAGTTAATAAGAGATAAACAGTTTACATCATTTTTATATACAGTCTTTACGAAAATAGTAAAAACTGATAACGTGTCTAATTTCATTACTTACAATTTTACTTGTGATAATGGTATCTGCCTAGTCAGTTCAGCCCCTTTAGGTAGAGGTTGGCTTTTCACCGGTATAGTCAAAGGAAACAAGGTTGTATGTTGCAGAATTGATATGGGTAACCAAGTATTCTTCGATGAAGAGGCATTAAGCTACTTAAGGAAACTATCTGGAGAATCGAATGTTATTTATTTATCATACTAAGCAATTTTTTAGAAAGAAAAATTTTTTAACTTTAGGGGGTGACTAAATACTATGGAAGTAAAAGATGAATGTGGATGCGTAATTAACAGAAAATATGCGTCTGATTTTTTAATGAAAAGACTCTACACGAAAAACGGAAAGGTAAAGGATAGGATAGGTGAGTTTAAGTTAGACAACAGCAGATGGTTTAGATTGTATAAGGGGACAGATGGAAAGCTATACTATGAAAGTTCAGAATGCCCAATCGTAGTGATAACTCTTGAAGCATTATGCGAAAGATATGAGGAAAATGGAGGGAAGTTAACAAAGGAAGATGCAATAGAAAAGTTGAGGGAAGTTAAGGGACTTACGGTAAATGACTTAGTTAAAAACATTATTGATAAACTAACGGGGTGTATTTGTTGACCAAAAGGATAGCTTATATAGTGGAATCTGGGCTAGGTTCTTACATACTAGGACAAATGATTGTCCCTCAGTTGGAGGAAGACAGACATTATGCTAAAGTTGTGGGGATGTTCTTTATAGATAACAACGTATACTTACTGATGAAGGGAAATCCGTTAGCAGAGAGATTAGCTAGGTTGAGCAGAGAAAAAGGGATTTATATACAGGCTTGTGACCAATGCACTTACATGAGAAATCTTGCGGACAAACTAATAGAAGAGGCTGCAATAGGGTGTTTTCCAAACTTTTATGAAAAAGTGTTAAACAATGTTGATTTGATAATTACAATATAATTATAGTAACTTTACTAAGGGTTTATAATATCACAACTTTTATAAGTAAAGTAAAATACATAATATTTTAGGTGACATAGGAAGTGGAGAAAAGTAAGGTAATAAAGGCAATGTCAACTTATCAGTTTTGGCTTATTGTAGGTCTTGTAGTGATAATATTAATAGGAGTAGGAGCAGCTGTAATAATGCTTAAACCATCTTCCTCTCAGAGTTCTCCGACACCTATACAACAAGCAACTACCTCTTCTTCAGTTTCTTCCCAATCTCCTCCACAGATGAACTTACTAGTCCTTACTCAGAAGGGAATTACAGAGGTTATGAACCCAACCGCTACTACTCCTCTACAAGGTTTCCTTCACGTCGTTAACATTTCTAATAGCGTTCCACAACAAGTGTACTGGTGGGTGGAGTTGCCGGATCAAGGTTACTTTAATGCAAAGTATCTCTTTGTTCCCTTAAATAATGGAACTGTTTATGCAGTAGACCCCTCAACGTTAAAAGTAGTAAAAGAGTTTACTTTTGGCAATAGCATAGGATTTATTGGAGTTGCATATTCTCCCAATCAACAACTGCTAGCAGTTGCTGATGGACCTAGCGGTGATGTTGCTTTAATAAACATATCAACGTTAAACGTTGTCTGGGAAAAACAGTTTGTATCCTCTACTGGCAGGACATACTACCCATGTGACGTAAGATGGAGCCCAGACGGAACATATCTAATTATTCCTATGAGGTTTAACAACAGTGTTGACATTTTAGGGATAAATGGTAGCGTATTAAAAGTTCTTCCAACGTCTACTGGGTCTCAGCCTTACATGGTGAGTCCAAATAAGGAAGGAACAATAGTGGCTGTAGAATTTGTTGGGAACAACTCTGTTGGCTTCTACTCTTTACCTTCACTATCATATTTAGGCATGGTACAAATGCCTAATGGAACAGTTCCGCAGAGAGGCGTTTTCACGCCAAACGGACAATATTACTTAGAGGCTCCATCCAATTCAAATCAGATCGTGGTTATGTCCACTTCAACATTCCAAGTTGTGAAGACCATCTCTTTACCTTCATTTAAGGTTCAAGGGCTAGGAGACATTGAAGTTTTACCTGGTGGACAATATGCATACGTCGTAGTGCATGGTAATATACAACAAGGAGGTCTTATCGTTCTTATCTCATTGAGCAGTTTGACTGTATCAAGCTATGTACCACTAACAACTGCACCAGCAGTGGTTATTCCTATACAAAGTAACCAAGCAAGTTATTTGGTAGATAATGTACTGTTACCACCAGTTACTGGACTGCATTGTTGAGGTGAGCTGAATGAAAGTAATACACCCTTATTTTTATGCGTATATCTTTTTTAATTCAACAGTTTTTCTTCCTATAGTTATTAACGGTTTTAGAATCAATAACCTTTGGTATGCACCACTTTCTGACAGCGGGAACCAAACTTTCCTCTATCCTTTTTTAGAATTTATCTTTACTTACGTCATTATATCGTCAGTCATGGGATATTTTCTCTTCAAATATAAGAAAAACAGATTTGTGTTGGTTAGAGGAGATTTTACGATTAAAAATGTGATAAAGAACATTCTTAAGGACAGAGTAATCGGATCGATATTTGCAAGTTATGCTCTGGCATATTTTATCTCATACCTCATTGTCAGCAGTATAATCTTAATACCTAATATAAATATTAGTCCCTATTTCCTTCCTCTAACGATAATATCTTATGAGGGGTACGGAATCCCGGTGTACTTTGGATTTTTTGTCTTTAATCTGCCCTTCCTGTTACTAGGCGTAATAAATACAGTCATTTTGTCCTTAGGTTTTATCTTATCCTATTACCTAGTTTCTCTTATTTACGTATCTTACAACGTAATGAGATGGGAGGTACCAAAAAGTTTTAGACTAACTGCTATAAACATGGCTGGAGGGTTTTTGACAGCATCAGTACCTTCTATAGGCACCATTGCAGGGATATGTTGCCTAACACCAGCTGGGATAAATTCGCTAATGTATTTAGCATCAGCTTCTTTTCCGCTGTTGGGGAAAAATATTGTTTGGAAAAGCACCCTTTTCACAAGTGCTTCTATAATTACAGCGATATCTCAAATAATCCTCCTTTCATCGCCAGTGTTAGTAGGGATAGCCCTTCTTTCAATATCAGTCTATTCACTATCTAAGGTTAGTAGAAAGTTGAGGGAGGGATTATGGCTAAGAGCATAACCACAGTCAATTTATCCCTAATTTTTAGGATTGCTGTAGCATCAATATGGCTATATGCAGGAGTCCTAGAGAAATTACTTAACCCAGGATTTCTGAACCCAGCATCAACGGATTACGTAGGATTGACAATACAATATTTAGCTGAGGGGTCAATAATAAAAGGGTTCTTGTACGCTATTTCCGTCTCTCACCCTACTTTGGTTGGAGTATTAGTTATAATTGGAGAGATTAGCATTGGAATTTTAACTTTACTGGGATTAATGACCCGTTTAGCTAGCACTGTCGCATTTTATCTAAACTTAATATATTTCCTTTCTGCTAGTTGGACTGGTGCTGAAGAGTACGGACTGAACTTGTTAATGATGATAATAGATGCTTACCTAATAGCTTACGGTGGTGATAAATTTTCAATTGACTCTGCTATTGCCAAAAAGACAAAGTTAATGGATAACATTAAGCTTTGGGTAATAGTAGGTAGTGTAATTTATGTAGCTGTGATAATATATTTACTAATGTGATTTCAAGATAAAACGTTTTGAATTAAATGTAAACCCTTGTTAAGGATTTTGAGTTTTTATCCCCTAACATCATTGATCACCTTAACTGTGTTTAATTAGTTAAATATTAACTAAACAAGACATTTTAGAAAGAAAAATTTTTTACTTTTAGGGTTATCCTAAATACTATGAACTTCGATCCTTGTTGTGCACCAAACAGAAAAAGGGAAAATGTATCGGATTTTTTAATGGAAAAAATATATAGAAAAAACATAAGAATAAAAGGAGACAAAATCGGTGAGTTTAAATTAGACAATGACAGATGGTTCAGACTGTATAAGGGGACAGACGGAAAACTATACTATGAGTGCTCCAATTGTCTTTCATTAATAGTAACTTTAGAAGCTTTATGTGAGGAATATGAGAAAAGTGAAGGAAAATTAACAAAAGAAAGTCCAATTCAAAGACTGAATGAAATTAAAGGATTCAGAGTAAATCAAATAGTATCTGACGTTGTAGATAAAGTAACTAAATGTCTTGGTAAATGAGATTTTTTCTCATATACTTATTATAGATACTTCCAAAATAACTAGAAACTTATTATGAGATGTAATAAAGCCAAAGTTACCGCTTAAAGGTTAAGCTGGCATGGTCATATCTCAGATGTGGTGGAATATTCTAAAAAGGAGATGAGGACAATAGCGAAGAATAGTAGCAGGCCTTTAAGATGTATAACTTTTTCTTATCTCCTAATTTGTGAAGGATAACTTGTTATTATAATGAGGGGAGCGGAATTTCTGCTCTACTGTAACACACGTAGCCTAAAGAGTCTAAAAATATTGATAGACATGGGACAAATGATGTCTATTAAAGCCAACTTTAAATTTAACAGCATTTTATTATTTAGAAGAGTTTCAACAATTTATTTTAAGTAGTGGAGAAATAAACTTAGACAGAGATATAACTTGAAATATACCTGATACAACTTTTGTTAGCATATACTGCTTTATTCATGGACAATAATAAGAATTATATTATCTTTGTATTTAAAGTAAACAATATATTAGTATAGTCGAAATAGTGACATAGAATAGATGATTATAGGTTTTTTAAGAGTTTAAGATATTATAAAATAATCATTAACACTCTTTACTTATACTAAGCTTTTTAACTATAAAGAATTCAAGGGTTACTTGTAAAAAATGAATATTAAACAGTTAATTTTTTAGCTTACCTATTATTTTGTTTTGTAATACAGTCTTTATATTATATAAATGATTGTAATAAAGTCATTAAATTATTTTAAAAAGATATTTATTTTGAACAATCCCTTTTTATCTTAATCTGACATCAAAGTAAACTAAGAAAGTGAAGAGTAAACTTTAAATAGAGCTTCAAAAAAAAAACAGATATGAAGCCACTAAACAAAAGGAAAATTCTGATATTCTCTCTGCTACTAATAATACCAGTGGCAACACTTGCGTTTGCCGATGTAATTTACATCTATACTGGTCAAATAAACGTAGGATTAGCTAAAACACAACCAATAACTTTTACTTATAATGGTCAAACTACGGGGCCTAATGGCAATGTTCCAGGATATATTTTGTTCCAAGGAAGTAACACAGGGTTTACAGTAAACTTAAACATAACTAACTCTAGTGCAGCTTATTTCTATCGAGCAGGATATCTTACAGTAAATACTGCAGGCTATATTTATGTAACTAGTATAACTCCAAGTGGAAGCACTAATTTAGTAAACAGCATGACAATCTATATTCAGGATATGAACACTGGAGCAACTGTAGCTTCATTCACAGTTATAAACAACGGTCAACCTGCAACTACTCCATCATCAGCAATTTCATTAAGTACAGGAGCATATTATATTAGCATATACGTGGTTCCAAATACCCCATTACCTCAACCTTCAACTGGATCCATAGAGACCATAACAGTAAATTTTGGATACAATTTAGTTAGTGGATCTGCGATAGTACCACCATAAATGAGTGAGTAAAATGGAATTAAGGCATAAGGTTTTTTATTTTTCTCTTGCTCTTCTTCTAATTATTTCTTTATTATTTACTCTTTTAACATCAAGAGAGTATTTTACGTTAAGCAAACCAACTAATTTGCCTTATGCTTATGTAAATAAAATTGTAGCTAACTCCTCAGGTTTTTACTTTTTTATTAACATATATAACAACGGCTACCCCTTTGTACCTCAATCCGGGTATATTGTTGTTCCAGATCTGGGCGAGGGTGGTAATATAACAATAATTAACTCAACTTTTGTTTTTGTCAAACTACCTCTAAAGCCCCTTTTATACCCTAATCAGTCTGTTGGGATTAAAGGGTTAATAAAGGGTGAAATAAATGGCTCTCCAACCTATATATCGTTTTTTAACTTTGGCAATATTTACATTGAAAACTCAATAAAAATTGTAAAAGTGTATTACTTGAGCAATAAAAACTCCTCACTGTTAATAGTTACTTTAAACGTATCTAGCATAGTTCCAATAGAGTTAGTTCATGCTGTTAACATAAGCCTTTCGCATGAACGTTATTACGTATTTAATACTCAAAACGTTTTTCTTTTCAATAGTACTTATATATTTGCTGGAAATCATCTTGTTAACTTAACCACAACTTTGACACCCTTTATCTCTGGTAATAAATTCGTATTAATTTATCAAAAGGAAATAAACTATAATTTAACTTACACTCTTTACTTCCCTCTTTACGTTAAGTATTTATATCCTAGCGAGAATGTTACAACTTTAGACGTATTATATTACAGTGGTGAGGTTTATGAGATATGAAATTCTTATTTTTGTTTTAGTAACAACAGCTTTCCTAATTTCATGGTACTTTGTTCCTATCTACGTGGTTTTTGGGCCTAATTTGCTAATCCAACTCACTCCTCTAGGTTTTGACATTCATGTGTTAAATTTTAATTACACAGTAATTCCATTAGTGGTTTATTTAGTACCCGTTTATGCAATAGCCTCTATAATAGTCCCCCTAGTATGGAAAAAGACTAGATACTCTCTTTATGTTTCTGCAATTTTAGCGGGATTGTCATTAGCAATGTTTCTTTCCACTATCCTTTATCTCTGGAGATATATAGTGATAAATGGTTATATTGCGTCGCCAACACCAGACGGGGTTACTTATGTTTTTCTTCCTAAAAGTTGGAGTTTAGGCTTTCCAGCTTATTTGCTTTTTTCCTCAGTGATACTGAGCGTAGTTAGTGCTTCAACGAGGGCAAGATGGTTAATCCCGCAAAAGAGGAAGGGAATTTACATTGACCTTAGCAACGGCATACTTCCAGTTATAGAAATGATACTTAACAAACTCGATATTCCTTATACTAAGATTGGGAATGAGATTGACGTAAATGGGTTAAAGATAAGGGAATTTGGCGATAAAGTAGTTTTTGTTACTCCAAATAACGAAGTTTTTGAGTATAAGAACAAGGAAGAGGGATTTAGGAACTACTTCCCCTACTTATTCTCTCACATTGCTACCAATGAAGTAAAGGAGGTTGAGGATTATGAAATTGACTAAACTAATGGTTCTTCTCTTTTTAGCTTTATTATTTCCCCTTCTAGCTAACTCAGATGTAATTTTTATAGATAAGGGAGCTTTAAACGTAGGAGTTACTACTCCACCATTCCAAGTTATCTCAGGTAATTACAAAATTTGTAATTTCCCAATTTCTCAATGGACTTCTTCTCCTCAAGGTTTTTACGGCTCACTAACGCCAATCACTATAAACACAACTAGTGGCTATGTAATCCACGTCAACGAACCAATGTTTTACGTTAATGTAAACAATGCTGGAAACCTTGGAATGATTGTTAATCAAAACTCCTACATTTCCACTGCTAAGTTAACTTTGACTACAACCCAAGCTATATATCCTTCAGAGGGTTATTTCTCTCTCAGCCCAGGGAGTTATTACGCGTATTTCAACTCGACTTTCATTTCGCCAATTACCTCATCATTTACCCTATCAGGCAGATACAACTACACTGTTCAAGGAGTTACTTTCATGTATAACTTTTATGAAACAATAAACCCATTAACCGGAAATGTTATGAACCTCCTAAACGGATATTCAAACTTTTACGTCCCCCATATATATGAAGGGGTCAGTGGCTCTTATGTTGCTCCAAATACCGTAACCTATTATAGTTACTTTAATGCTCCTTTGGCTTACTGGGGAAGCTACTCAATTACTCAGCCCGTGTTACGTTTAATCTATGATACACCAGACTCTCAAGGTCTTATGTTCTGGAACGAACAGTATACTAATGGAAAAAACGTTACAATAACACTCATTGGAGTTTATACCAGCGGGTCTTCTAACCCAGCAGATGGATATGAGATCTATTTGTTCTTAAATCCTACTAAATGGAGTGTAAGCTCAACTTGGAACAATTCCGCATCATTTCCTACACTATTCTCAGATCCTTCCCGTGGCACTCAATATTCTCAAGTCCAAGGCGATATTGCTTTACCGCAATCTAGGACACAATATCTAATGGTTCAATGGGATCCATATTGGCAAATTGGTTCTTCAGGAGGTTCTGGAGGTCAATGGAATGTTTGGATAGTAACTAACAAAAATGACAACCAAAATAGTCTTAAAGTAACAGCTTATAATGGCGTTGGTAATGGCGTTTTTAAACCAAACCCTGGTGATTACATACTTATCTGTGTAACCTACAACCCAACTATCAACACTGTTTATGGAGTCGCCTATGATTTAAACACCGGTCAATCAGCCACGGTCTCTCAATCACTAGGTAATAATTTCACCCCGCCACCATCTGGTAGCTATGTATTTGGAATAGGAGGAAACACTGGTGGGGCTTACGCAAATTGGGGATTGCTTTATGCAAACTACAGTGTTTGGTAAAAGAAGATCATAACCAAGTCAAATACTAGTCAACTATTTATTTTTCCTCACACCTTTACAATTATGCTTAAAGGGTCAATAATTACAGTCCTTGCTTCTGAGGAAAGTGAAGTTACTTCAATAGCCGAGAGACTAGGAAAAAAGACTGAAAACCAAATATATTATAAAAAAATTGGGGAATTAGTCAGATCTGTTTTATTGCCTTCTCCTCAAAAGTTGCTTGACCAAGCTGAATCCCTTTCTATCTCCACCTCATTTTATCTTAGAGTTTCAAAGTTTAATGCCCTAGAGGCAGAACTGGCACTCATGGCTGAAGCTTCTGGAATAGAAGGCATCGTTCTGACTGATGACCCAGATACTTTTCAGAAGTACTTTAAAGAACTTTTGATATCAAAAATGATAAGCGAATTTAAAGAGTTAGATGTTGAGGTTCAAGATAAAGGATATGTTTACATAGATAGGGCGTTTAACGTAAAAGGGGTTGGAGTTGTAGTTTTAGGTTTCGCAATGACCCAAGTAAATGCACATGATAAGTTAATTGCATTGCCAATGAAAAAAGAAGCTGAGATAAAAAGCATTCAAGTCCTTGATGAAGATCAAGAGAGTGTTTTGCCCGGTACAAGAATTGGTTTTGCATTAAGAAATGTAAAGCTTGAAGACATTGAAGGAATAACTGCAATGATTAAACCCGGAGTAAAGCTGACAAACAAGGTTAAATTTAAGAAGTTTAAATGGGCTTCTGAGGCTCAAAATGTTCATGTTGTTGCAGGAGGATTCAAGATGCTAGCTACCGTAAGCGGAGATGAGATAGTCCTAAATGGCGAGATACCAGAAACTGTAAAAAGAGGTATAATACTAAACATGAATGCAAAGCCTAAAACTCCTAAAGTGTTTGGTTATAGCTATTTAGAATAAACTCCTAGAGGAAGCCTTACGTTATTTCATGATAATTCTTTTTGTTCTCTAGGGACTATAGATACTTTTTATCACTTGCTACGTAAGAGATACACTTTAAGCATCAGTCTCGTAAAAATTAATGCTTAATATTACTAATGAGGCAAAGGGTTAAAACTTCTTTGATTCCCTTAAGTTTAAAATATAATTTCGTTTCAATATTCTAAAATACGTAAATAAGTAAGTAAGAAGACTCAACTGAAAGTTATGTTTTTATATTAAGGAACAAATTTATACTTATGGTAGAACTTACAACAGTTACTGAGGCAATAGGGAAGTTCGCTGAGACATTAGTTGAAAAAATTAAACAAGGAGAGAAGCTTTCCTCTGAAGATTACCTCTTTCTTACCCTTTACTACTTATCTAGGGAACTAGAGTTAATAGATAAAAGAATTGAAAAAGAAGTTGAGAGGCTTGATTTGAAAATCGATAAGACAAGGGAAGAGATAAAAGATTATGTAGACAATAGACATGACGATACGAACATAAGAATTGATGACTTGAGGGGTGATGTGGATAAGAGGTTTGATGACGTTAACAGAAGGATTGAAGATCTAAAGGGTGATGTGGACAAGAGGTTTGATGATATGAAGGTGTATGTGGATAAAGGGTTTGAAAGTACAAACAAGAGGATTGATGACATGAAGAGTGATGTGGACAAGAGGTTTGATGATACCAATAAGAAAATAGATGGCTTGAAAAACGACTTCACCAAGAGGATTGATGACATGAAGAGTGATGTGGACAAAAGGTTTGATGATCTAAAAAGTGACGTAAACAAAAGGTTTGATGACATGAAGGTATATGTTGATAAAGGATTTGAGGATATAAAGTCAGACATTAAAGAGATAAAAGATGATGTTAGAGCAATAAACGAAAGAATCGATAAAATTCTTGAAATTTTAACTAAAAAATGAATTCGACTTATATACCGGATAAATAATTATCTCTACCTACTACTTTTTCTCATCTAACCAGTATTCTTTAAGTCTCATAAGCTTCTAGTCCCTATACGGTTTTTGCTAATAATCAGGAGCTAAGATAAGACTGTTGTAAAAACTATTGAAGCGAGAAAAAGATATCTAGATTAAGACAAGAAGACCTAAAACACTAAAAGCCATTAACTTCATACTGCAATGTACAAACTTACCACTAACATTATTGCTAGCACGATTAGAATTCCTGTGTAAATAACTATTGGAGTAATCTTAGCCTCAAATTTCCCTTTTTCAAGCTCTCTTTCTTGCTCTAAAAACTCATAAAAACCGTAAAGCAATGTGGCAATTCCCATCAAAATCATTACTACTCCACCTAAAAGCGAGGAAGATGTTAACTTTTCATGGACTAGAAGATGAAGAAAAATTTGGAATTTAGCTATGACAAATCCAAATCCCATTAATGCTATTGAAGTTCTTACCCAAGCTAAAAATGTCCTTTTGTTTGCTAAGTGATCTCTTGCATTCATATGAATAACTACATTCTCAAGTATAAGTTACTATCTTTGCGAGTTTAAACGTGTCACAAATACAAGGACAAAAAGGCTATCAAAAAGTAAAGGAAAAGTAGAACAACGCTTTCCTTGACTCCTAGCTTCTTGTCCATTAGTATAAGTATTGCTATTATATTTGCTATGACTGTTGCAATCAACTCATTAATCCCAGGCATTACAGAAATGTCTGAAAAGAGACCTATTATAGCTAGCAGAACCGTTGCGTTTTCTATTTTACTTCCTACAAAATCGAAGATGGCTAAAGAGCCTCCGTCAGTAGACGTGTGGGTAAGTCTTACTGCCGATATGGTCTCTTCAAGTTCCCCTGCAAAAGGAGTAATAATAAGTGCTAACCATATTACTGGAATGCCGATCTGTTCCGATAATTTAACTATTTGTGCAATGAAAGGTTCAGAAAAAATAACTAGAAGGAATGCACCAACAACCAAATAAATAGTAGCTTTTAACGCTTCCTTTTCATCAACGTCTCTATCTTCTTTAGCAAATTTCCTTACTCTGTAAGTAGCGTAATACAAGTAGATCGCTAAGAGGGGGATTGCTGTAAACACGTTTATTCTCCTATACAAGATGATAAGGAATAACGCTATCGTAGTTATTATTAGGAACTTGTGTTCTACTGAGTAATCCTCTTGTATTACAAGGTTCTTCCTCCACTTTGAATAAAAGTAAAGACCTAAAAACCCAACCCCAAAAGTGAAGAGCAAAACGTTACCTCCTATAGCTGAACCTAAAGCTACATAGGGTTCATTTCTCAAAACAGCAACTATAACAAATATTGTCTCTGGTAAAGCTGTCAAAAGCCCCATTATAATTCCTCCAGCCATCCCCTGACCCATGAACTTTTCAAGTTTTTCAGTGCCTCTGGAGATTAGTTCTGCTGAAAGTGCTAGAAACAAGAAGATTATCAGCAGTTCTATTAATTCTAGCAACCTACTATATCTTCTCTTTTATACCCTTTAAGCTTTATCAAAAAATTGAGGCAACTATAAACTTTTGAATAAAAATTTAAAAATTTTGCCAAAGATCAAACTTATAGGAGTGAAAAAGAGAGAGAACGCAATGAAGAAAATCATATCATTAGATATGGGAGACACATTAATAGCATTTACACCTAGAAGATATGAATTAATTCATGAAACTCTTAAAGACCACGGCTACTCTTTCTCCCTAGAGCAAGTTTACAGAAAATACATCAAAACTATGGCTAAGCATCACTTCCCAGATCCTCACGGAGTTAATCCTTTTGATGTAAGAGAGTTCCTCTATGAATTGGGTTTAAACCCTACAGACGAAAAACTTGTCAAGGAAATTAGCAAAGCAGGAAGGGGTGAAGAAGTGGACTTATTTGACGATACAATAGAATTTCTTGAATATGTTAAAAAAGAAGGATATTCAGTAGTGCTCGTATCGAATGCAACACCGAGAGGCAAAGAGGTTTTTGAAAAATTTGGTTTAAGAAAGTACTTTGACCTAACAGTTTTCTCTTTTGAAGTTGGGCTAGTTAAACCAAATCCAAGGATCTTTTCTTTAGTTACAAGACAAATAGGAAAACCCTTAGTACACGTAGGAGATATTTACGAAATGGACGTAGTAGGGGCAAGGAATGCAGGGATAAACGCTGTGTTGCTAAACCGTTTTGGTTTTTATAAAGAAGGCATTAAAACTTTAAGAGACCTTGAGAAGCTTGAAATACAAAAGTGAAGAGACAATAATTGTTATGCCACAGAAAATCCAGAGATAGAAGTAACTTACTAGAATTATTATAAAGGAAGCAATAATAGGAGCTATAATGCCACTGCTCTGCCAGAAAAGGTTAGTAAATCCAGCAACACTGCCAGCTTTTTTACCTCCTATCAAGGAAACTGCGGTTGAATTTGCTGGAGTTATTATAAACCTTATAAAACCCATAAGTGTTGAAACAATCATTATTCCCAGAGAAAAAGTCACAAAGGAGAAAGTTGATGTAAGAAAACCATATAGAAACTCGAACAAAGAGAGAGTCACTCTAACACCAACCCTTCTGATTACATAGCCAGCTATTATTGTTGAAGGAATCCCAGCTAATGCAAGAAGAGAGTAAGCAAAGCCAGCTATATAGTCGTTAAGTCCAATATGAATAAAGTACTTATATGCATAAAGAGTGATTATCCAGTAAGAGAGAAAGAAAAGGAAACCTGAAATACTTACGGTAATTACGTTTCTGTCCGTGATCAATTCCCTCACTAGAAGCTCACTTTTTGTCCTTTCACCTTTTCTTTTTATCTACAAAAAAGAACAAAAGAGCAACAATTAAGGAGAGTAAGGAAATGAAGTAGTAAGAAGTCCTCCACCCAAGGTTTATACTAAACCAAGGTAAGATTATCCCAGCAAGCACTATAGACAATGGCCACGCTAAACTGTAATAGCCTATAGCAACCGGCAGTTCCATTTTCTGAAAGTATAACGAAAGTATCTTAATAGTGACAGGATAGACCCATCCTGCAGACAATCCCATTAGAAAACTAGCTATATACTCCTCCAAGATAGAACTGCTAAAACCAGATAGAAATGACGAAGCTGAAATTCCTATCACACTTACCACAATAATATTCCTTGGGGTTATCATGTCAGAAAGAACTCCTGCTGGGAGTTGAACTAGTATATATCCAACAAAGAATAATGAAAAGATTATCCCATCCTCAACTACAGTGGGCTTTAAAGAGGAGTAACGGAGACGATCCCCCAAGCTATCCTAGAGAAATAGCTAAGAAAGAAAGAAGCTGAAGAAAGAAAAACAACTACCCATCTGTTCATAGGAGCACCACTAATGGTAATATTACTGGAACGAGGAGAGTTAAAAACAATCCGTTTATTAACGCACCAACAGCATACTCATTTCCTAATAAATCAACATAAAGGGGAAGAGTTACATCCATACTCGTTGCCCCACCAACAGCTATTGCCCCTATTGGAGAAGCTTTAACACGAAAGAAGAGAGGTATCAATAAGAATGTTAGTTGCTCTCTTAAGAAGTTGACTAGAAATGCGAACACACCAACAACCGGACCATAGTACTTAGCGACAAAAGGCCCAGTATAGGAGTACCAACCAGAGCCTAAAGTAACAAGCAAGATCTCCTTAAAAGGGTAAAAGGGAGTTAGAAGAAATGCAGTAATCACAGCACCAACAACGTCTATGAAGATTGTCAATATGGCAAGACCAGAGACTCTCTTCAAAACTTCTAACTTCAAATCCTTTCCAATTTGTAAACCAATTATTACAACTAAAGCATATAATTCACAGTCAATCACCAATGAGAAAACGTTTGACGGAATTACCTTAAGAAAAACTCCTAAACCTAGACCAAGGACTAAGGGCAAAACGTATTTTAGCTGTGTTTGCCAGTCTATTTTTTTCCATTCACTTTTCCCTTTCACTACGAAAAATAATCCCAGCAAATATGTGACTATAACAACTAAGGCTGAAGCAAGAAGTGATGTGGATATTACATAAAAAATCTCACTCCCAGTTATCTCACTTCCTCCCCAGAAGGATATAGTAAATATTAAGAGAATTACAATAATGTCTGAGGCAATTGAAGGTATCTTAATAAATCTTCCTAGTGCGACAGAAACGACATAAAGTAAAAGAAATATGAGGAGGAAGTACATAGAGAAGGAGAAAGATTGTTTGCTTAAATATTTTTCTTTTAGGAAGTTTTTTAAGATTGGTAAAATCTGGTTACAAGTGCAATTATTCATTAAGAGATATAAGCAGGAGAATGATATTAATACAAAATACGAAGTTATTGCAGAGCTCTTTTCCTCAAGGATAGGAAAACTGCTTGACATACCTATTCTTGAGTTAAAACCGACAGAAGAAGGAATTGCGATGAAGATGTTAAAGAGAAGAGGAGATAGAAAAGGAATTAGAAACTTAGAAAAAATAAAAAGAGCTTTACCATTTGAGGAATGGTTACTTAATATTGATCTAAAAGAAGAGCATGTGATGATAGACGAGGAAGATAATGCATATATTATTGACCATGGACATACTTTATCAACCTGGAAACCGCTATACTACGTAATAGAAATTGTAAACAAACCTGTAACTAGGTTTAAACTGTGGAGTGACGTAGATAATTTTAGAGAAGGAGTAGAGGTTGTCAGGTCTTTAGATTGTGAGCATACAAAAATATATCTGAAAGAAACTGCAAATGAAGTTTCACATTTACTTAACTTGAAAAACGATGAAATAGCAGATTTCATTGACATAAGTAGTAAAATTCTTGAACATAGGAAAAAGATTTTACATTTACTTTCTAATTAAATATATTTCTTTGTAGTAATATTAAATATAAAACATAGGAAGGGGAAAATACATGAGTGAAGAGCATATGAGTGAAGTTAGAAGTATATGCCCTTATTGCGGGGTAGGATGTGGATTAAAGTTAGAAGTAATTAACAACATCTTAGTTAGAGTAGAGCCAGATCCTTCTCACATTGTCAGTAGGGGTCACGTATGTGGAAAAGGAAGTACTGCACATGAACCCATTTATAGCTGGGATAGACTGCTTTACCCCTTGAAAAAAAAGAAAGGAGTCTTTGTAAGGATTAGTTGGGATGAAGCAATTAAGGAGATCTCAGAGAAACTTCTCGAAATAAAGAAAAAATACGGAGAACAGACAATAGGTTTTTATGGAGGATGTCAAAATACATTAGAAGAAGTTTATTCATTTATGAAGTTAGCAAGGGCAATAGGAACTAATAACATTGATTCTTGTGCTAAGGTTCGGGTTGGGAGCTGATTTTTAGATATTTCTAGTTATTTCTAATTACATGCAGTAGCCTCATCGTATCCCCCTCATCCCCTCATTCTTCTTCCCCTGCTCTGTCGGGTTTCATCCTTCACTGCAGGGGCCTTCAGGAGAGACCCAAGGCTCTCCCACATCCTCTTGTGAATGTTTAAGGATGCGTTTTTGTCTCTGTCAGCAATAAATCCGCATTTTGGGCAAACAGCGAGTCTACCGTGAAACACTAACTCAGTACCACACCTATAACACAATTTTGACGTACCTCTAGGGTTTATGAAGTATATCGGGACGTTATATTCTATTGCTTTAGTTATTATAGCATTCTGAAGTGCGCGGTAGTCAAGACGTGATGTCTTCCATCTATTCTGTTTGTTCATGCTCCTCAACTCTTCTATTAAACCAGTTAGTTCTTCTAATGTGATAGCATTTTTCTTTTTTAACGCAAATAAGACAAGCCTTTTGGCAAACTTTCTAGATCCGTCTACAACAACATTCTTAGCTTTTCTGTGAAGTTCTCTTATCCTTTTCAATATTCTGTTGTTGTATCTCCACCTCTTTGAATACTTTCTCTGCATCTCTTCAGCTTTAGCCCTTAAGGATAGGGCTTTAACGAACGGTGTATCTTCTCTCCTCACTTTTTTACCGTCATAAAACACTAGCTTTCTCAAGTTAACATCAAGCCCTATTACACCTAATGGGGTATAAGGTTTATATTCAACTTCAAAAATAATGCTAACGTAGAATTTTCCGTTGCGGTATGAGACATACACCTCTTTCCACTTGTATTTTCTTTCTAACATCTGTATCTGAAACTTATTAATGTACTCCTTTCTATGCTTTAATCTGAGAGTGAACCACTTACTTTTGCTCTTAAAAATTACTCTGACTTCTCCTCTTTTCAGATCGACTCTAGCGTCTTGATTATCGAACTCAGCAGTTAGCCTTTTCATTATCGGAACATGTGAAGTTCCATTCTTTATTGCCTCCTTCACAATTTTTCCTGCTCTGAGGTACATGCTCTTTGTTACATGAGCTCTATAACCTTTCTCTTCCGTCAATCTGTCATAAAACATTGCGTGTAATTGGCTCTTTCCGGGCACATCTTTTAAGCTCCATAACTCATCTACCATCTTTTGCATATTGTAGCGATACTCCACTAGTTCCCACAGCAACTCCTCTCTGTCTTTCGTCTCTGCTTCAGCTCTTAACGCTAATCTATACTTCTCACCCATCCCCTCATTTGAGGGGATAAACGGGTTCATCGGTTGTGTGGTTTCCACAATCTTTTATTTAGCATACAAACTTATAAACTTTTGTATAAATAATAGATTATGAGAACTATATATGTATTTGAAGGGAGAGTGGTAAGAGCGATGAAAAGGTACATAGTATATCCACCAAAAGAGTACCAAGAGAAGTTGCAAAAGCTTCACGGAAAGAAAGTTAAAGTGATTGTTATTGAGGAAAGTGATTGAGAGTAAGTGAAATTAATAAAAGTTCATTAAAAACTAAAAGAGGCTTGAAGAAAGCTCTAGAAGAAGCTAAGGAAGGAGCAAAAGTGTTTGTGGGAAATGCTAAAAATAGTCCGATAGAAGGGCCTTCATATCAAGTTGCATTGATTGCAGAATACCTATTGAGGAGTAAGAAAGGAGAAGTTTATTTGGCTACTCAAAGCCCCAAGGGAGTGTTTGGAATTTTACCAGTAGATTATGTTCCTCAGAAAGCAAATGAATATTTTGAGAAAAAGAGAGGGATCAAACTAATAAAAGGTGTTTCTGTTAAAGAGATAAGAAAAAGCAAAGTAATTTTAAGTAATAATGAAGAAGTTGAAGCAGATATTATATCAGTTTTACCCACACTTTCCGCTCCAGAGGTAGTAAAGAAAGCTGGAATGACCGATGACTCAGGTTTTGTTCCAGTGAAGTTACCAAGTTTCAAATATGACGAGAGAATTTATGCTCTAGGAGACTTAGCAAAGGGCATGATCCAAGCTAAAACTGCAAGGAGTGCAATGATCTCTGCGGAAAATGCAGTAACAGATTTTCTCCATCTAGACAGAGATTACTACTCACAAGGAGTTTTATGTGTAATGGAAGGAGGAGATGATGGTGGATTACTTAGATTTGATAAGGGAAGAGAAGGTGTAAAAGTGACATTATCTTTCGGAAAACAATACATCTTATTGAAGAAAATATACAGTAAACTCTTAGTCAATTCCGCGTTTAATGTACCTTACCATGCTTCACTAAGAATTTGAAAAACTTAAAGCACTGGTTTTCACTCGGAACAGCTAAAACATAGTTTTTGACCTATTAGTACTCTCTGTCTTCTTTCTGCTCTAAAGGACGAAGCTTTCATTGGTAATTTTTGGATAATTCTTTTATTTTCACTTTTTCACTCTATTTTTATGAAATTGCCTCCCTTAATTGTAAACGAGTTGCTTAGGAAGAATATAGACGAGGCTGATATTGTTGAATTGCTCTTTGACTATTTTAACCTTGACAGCTCATTAAAACCAAAAGTTTACCGTGAGCTAGTTGAAATTCTTTTAAGTAGGTCTTGTGAGCTAATAGAAAAAGGAGAATATGATGAAGCCGTAAACAAAATCTATAAAGCTACTGAATTACTAGTGAGAACTATAGCTCTTTCAAAAAATCTTGAGGAAGCTAAAAATGCCGAAAATAAGGGATGGACACCGACGTATACAGAAAGAGTAGCAGAAAAAGTAGGTCTTTCTACAATTCTTTCATCAGCACTTAATTTTTATGAAAGAAAACCTGATAAGGTTGAATTAGAGAGTTTCGTAAAAAACATAAAAAGAGTTATTACATCTCGCAGTAATAGTTAATTGTGCTAGAAGGTATTGAAATTTCTGAGGGGGAAAGAGAAGATTTCGTAGGATTTAAAATAAAACCAAAAATCATTGCCTTTCCAAAAGATGAAGAGGAAGTAATCAAAATTGTTAATTACGCTAGAGAAACTAAAACACCAATAGTAACTTGGGGAGCAGGAACAAGTTTATCCGGGCATTTAATGTGTGATGGATGTATCCTAGTTGATATGAGCAAGTACATGAACAAGATTCTTGAAATAAATGATATCGATTGGTATGCTAGAGTTCAGCCGGGGGTTAACCTTGAATTCCTCAACGAGAAGCTAGAGGAGAAAGGATTTTTCTTCCCACCAGACCCTGCAAGCTTCTTCCTCTGCACTGTAGGAGGAGCAACAGCAAACTCTTCTGGTGGGATGAGAGGAGTAAAATATGGTACTTTCAGAGATTGGGTACTATCACTAAAAGTTGTGTTGCCTAACGGAAAATCGGTACAAATAGGGGAACCCTTTAGAAAAAACCGAGGAGGATATGATCTAGTACATTTATTTGTAGGTAGTGAAGGAACCCTCGGAATAATAACAGAAATTTGGCTAAGAATAACACCTTTGCCAAAAAGAAAGATATACACATTTCTTGCATATATGAATAGCCTAGAAGATACTGCGGAAGTTATAAGAGAATTGAGAAAGAGAAAAATACTGCCAGAGATTGCTGAGTATATTGACTTAGATGTAATAAAGGCTTTAAACAAGAACCTAAATGCTGATCTAAAAGAAAGTGAAGGAGGGACTCTAATAATCTCTATCGAGGAAGATTACCTTGAGGATCTGAAGTCAGTCTTGGAGGGAAGGGAATATAAAATTACAGAAGGAGAAGAAGCAGAAAAGATCTACTCTATAAGGGCACAGAGTGCAATAGCATTAAGGGCTGAAAGTAAGTACATGTTCGTAGAAGATATTGTAGTACCGGTCTCAAAGCTTGTTGACGCTATAAAGAGATTAAAAGAAGTTGAAAGAAAATATAATATAAGGATGCCGGTAATTTCTCATATAGGAGATGGGAATTTACACCCAAACATTATGATAGATGATCCTTCTATCGCTGAAACCATATTTGAGGAAGTTGCTAGGATCGCGATAGATTTAGGTGGATCAATATCCGGTGAGCATGGAATAGGGGTCCAAAAAGCGAAACTGCTAGGTGAACAAATAGTAAAGCACAATGGGGAAGACGTGCTGAAAATAATGAAAGGTATTAAGGACTTAATTGACCCTTACGATATAATGAATCCTAATAAGTACGTAGAATTAGCTTATAAGACGTGGGAAAAGAAATGAGAGCGGTATTCCCTGGGAGATTTCAACCATTCCATTTAGGTCACTTGGCAGTTATCGAATTATTACTTTCAAAATATGATGAGGTTATTGTTATCGTAGGTAGCGGAAAAGACAGTCACAGTATTTATAATCCATTTACCGCTGGAGAAAGGATTGAAATGCTGAAAAACGGTTTAAAAGAGTTTAACGCTGACTTCAGGAGATTGATCATTTTCCCTATTTTAGACTCCTTTACTGGGAAAATCTGGATAAGGAGTGTAGAGCAATATTCCCCTAAGTTCGATGTAGTGGTAAGCGGAAATCCTCTAGTAGTCACTACAGCCAAAGAGGCAGGTTATTTAGTTGACCTCCCACCAATGTTTAACAGAGATATGTATAGTGCAACTAAAATAAGAAAACTAATGTTAGAAGGTAATGAAGGATGGAGTGAGTTAGTTCCTAAGAGTGTTTATTCGTTTATTAAAAAAATCAAAGGGGATGAAAGGTTAAGAGATGTAGCTAGGAGCGATAACTGAGTATATCTTCTCCTTCACGTACTCAAGGACTTCTCCCAGAAGCTTATAACACTCAACCTTTTCAAGGCTGAGCTCAGGAAGTTCCCAGTACTTATATTTATATTTACAGAGCTCTACCGAGAATATTTCAAGGTTAACCTTCATAGTCCATATATACTTGTTTGTTACTACTGTGGAGTATATCCTTCCCTTGCTCCTAAACATGTGAGCAGAATCAAGAAGCTTGGGAAGTATCTCATCTAATACATCTCTTGCATTAACACCATGATCACTCATTCTTTTATCCAAAAGTGACGTGATAAATATCATAAGGTAATACTTGTTTTATTAACTAATAAATTTTTATAAGACACCTAAAGAGCAGATTTTCCAATCCATGCGTCACATAAAATAAGTCATGAGGAGTCAAAAGTCTTATCAATTTCCTTCCCTATTGACGAAGAACGCTGATATGCAGCTTCAACAGTCTTTATTATCGCAGACTTTATTCCTTCGCTCTCCATAACCATGAGCCCCCTTATTGTTGTCCCTGCAGGAGTGGTTACTTGGTCTCTTAAAAGGACTGGGTGTGTCTTCTCCTTTCTAAGTGTAGCTACAGTGCCTTCGACCATATCAAGGATAGATTCATAAGCTAAATCCCTTGGCATTCCGCAAGCCACTGCACCTAATGCAAAAGCATCAATTATCTCTGCTATAAACGCGGGTCCACTACCAATAATTGCAGTCCAAGCGTCTAATAGCTCTTCAGAGACCCAATACACATTTCCAATGGTTTTGAAGATTTTTTCTATTTCTTCATCCTTTTCTTCAGATAGAGCAGTTGTAGCTTTTCCTACTATTGCATTTATATTGGGCATTGCTCTATAGACTTTGGTATTTGCTAATCTTCTCAAGGTGGAAATCCTCACTCCAGCCATTACAGAAACGACTTTTTTTCCCGTCCCATGCATTTTTACTAACCTCCCTTAAGACTGAATGAAAATGTTGAGGTTTTACCGCTAGTATTACAATGTCACTTTTCCTCACAGCGTAATCATTATCATTAGTTGCCTCTGTCCCCTCTTTCTTTATCTTTTCCAACGTTGTTTCACTCCTCCCAGTTCCTATAACTTCAACGTTAAGGCTTTTCACTCCCCTTAAGATAGCATAACCTATTTTCCCTACGCCGATAATTGCAATTTTCATTGCTAGATAAAGATAGAAAGAGAAGAATTAAAAGCCTAGTTTGTCATATTTTCTACATTTTAATAGTTAAAAATCTAGCTAGAATGACGATTAAAACCTTTAAGCTACCTTACTATCATTTTATATCATATAAATCAAAACGGTAGTTGTATTCCACCTTGCTGTCCTTGGGGCAAATATGGTATTAGAGCAGAGGCTAGCTGTTCTGCAGTTAATGTGTGTAACCAAACTCTACCAGGGCCTTGTATAGTTACGAAGAAAAGTCCCTCGTGGGAGAAAAATATTGATCTTAATCCTCCAACTAGCTGAACATCATATTGCATGCCTTCTTGAAAAGCCATCAAGTGAGACGCTTCGACTTGAAGTATTTCCCCGGGAGCTAAGTCTTTAACTATTACCTCACCGTAAGAATGCAAAAAGAGATTGCCGAATCCGTGAAATCTGGCTAAAAAGAGTCCTTCTCCTCCTAACCATCCTGCAGTCAGTTTAGCTAATTGTGCGTCATAGTTTACACCAACATCTGCAGCCAAAAACGAATGAGCTTCTGCTAAAATTCCATTTCCTTGTAGAGGAACTTGTACTATCTTACCTGGAAATATTCCAGAGAGATAAACTTCCCCGGGACCATAAAATTCCGTTACAAAAAATGAACCTCCAGTTAATGCTCTTTTTATAGCCCCAAAAAGTCCTCCTCTCATTTTAGTTTGCATTTGAACCGTTGCATGTTTAGAAATCATATGCCCTGCGTCAGCATAGATCATCTCTCCGGGGCCTAAAGTAACTTTCAAATACTGTAAATCAGCTCCTTCGATTAAATATTGTGGCATTTTTCTCCTAAAATAGTATATATATTTAAGCTTAAAAAGCAGTTCCTTATATTCTCAGCTACTATTCTCTTGCTTAATAAGACACTTTGTTAGTAACTCTTCTAAATCATACTTTATCTCATTTTAACATTCTTAGTAAAAGTAGTACTATCTCATATATAGCTTAAAACTATTAACTAAATAATGAAAGTTATGAGGTTTATTGTAACTCCGAGACACAGATACATAGATGTTGAGGGAGAAGGAAAAGAGGGAGTGATCACATTTCCTACATGGGTTCCAGGCTCGTATTTTATAAGAGAGCCGGAAAAGAACGTTATTTTTTATGAAGGTGGTTATCCGATTTCAAAAAACAAGTTCTGGGTAAAAGAAAGGTTTCGTTACCTCTATTACGCTAATTCAAAAGACCAAAGAGAGATAATTTCCCTTTCCAACTATCTATTTATCAACCCAGTATCTCTATTCCCCTTTCAAGATCTAGAAGAAAAATACTGTGTAAAGATAAATACCTCATGGGAAGTCCACACAACTCTTAGAAAGGAAGGAGAATGGTTCTGCGCAGATAATTATGATGAGTTTGCAGATTCACCTATTCAATCCTCTCCCAATTTAAAGATGATCAAGATAGATGATTTCCACTCAATTTCCACCATAGACGATTTTACTGAAGTAGACAAGCTGAGAAAAGTCCTACTTACTGTTGATTCTTTTCTAGGTGACACTTTACCTAATTATATTTTCTTTTTCAGAAGAAGTGATAAGAACTTTGGAGGGATTGAACATAAAGATTCATCTGCCATAGTAGTTAACTGGGAACGAAAAGATTTACTCTGGTTATTTGCACATGAGTATTTTCATAGGTGGAATATTAAGAGGATTAAACCAAAGGATTTGAGGATAGATTATGAGCATGAAAGCTATACCGAGTTATTGTGGGTTGCTGAAGGTCTAACAGACTATATGGCGTTTCTCTCTTTGATAGAAAGTGGTACAATATCAGTCAATGAAGGTCTTAAATCGATTGCAAATATCTTAAGAAACCTAACTTTCCCCGGAATAAGAAGGATGAGTTTAGCTGAATCCTCTAAATTAACATGGGTGAAGTTATACAAAAGAGATGAGAACTTCCCTAACATTGGAATATCTTATTATGATGCTGGATTTGTAGTAGGTCTGTTAATGGACTTTAGGATAAGAGAGATGAGTAAGTGTAAGAAGAATATTGTGGACTTCTTTAAAGAATTATACAAAATTAAGGGATACACATATGACGATGTTAAGAGAATTGCTGAAGACTTAGGCGTGGCCTTTTTAGATGATTTAATCTTCAAAAGAAATCCACCCATTTTCGACCTCCTAAATAAATACCTAAAAGTAGACTTTGTAGATAAAGGAAAACCATATTACGGAATAAGAGTTGATGGAAATATAATAACATTTGTAGAAGATGATTCTCCAGCAGACAAAGCTGGATTGAACATTGGTGATGAGATAGTAGCCATTGACGGAATAAAAAGACAATCGCTCTCGGTAAAAGATGAGGTAAACCTGACGTTATCTAGAGAAGGAAGACTATTTGAGGTAAAGCTCAAAGCTGGGGAAAACCCAGGTCACACAGTGATGTTGAGAGGAGAGGGAGAACTATTTAGATGTTTAATGAAAAGCGAAAAAGGAGAAGCAATAGGGGAAGAAAAAATAACTTAAGATATAAAACTAGCTAGTTTATCTTATTTCTTTCCTGATTTTTCTAACATTTGTATTAATTCTTTTGGAGCATCTTTTTCGCTTACTGCTCCTCTACCAGTCTTGCCATTGTCGTCATATGTGAATGATATCATTTTTCCAACTTTCCATACTTTCTTTATCTTTGAAACATCTACTTGTTTCTCTTCTCCTTTGTACTTGAACTTTACTGTTACCATTTCTGGTCAAGTAATGTTCTGCTATATCTAGTTAATTAAGATTTTCCTTTTATTTTTGGTATTACATAATAATAATTAGCATGAGTATAACATTTATTTCAATAAATAGATTTTAACTGTATTCCCGTTAAGTAAAGGAGTGCCACCATACTTCCCTTTCTCACTCCCAATTAACGCATTTATGGGTTTACCATCAAGATCTATAAGAGAACTCTTGAACATAAAGACTATGTTGTCCTTTAGTCTCTCGTCCTTCTTAAAAATCACCTTAACTTTACCGTTTTTATTTTCGATGTACCCGATCCCCTCAAGATCCTTGGTATAAGCGATAGGGAGTTGCGGATAAATCTCCTTAAATTGAGAGTTAGTATGATTCGGATGGGATGAAAAAACAAGGTATTTCCCCTTTGGAGGAACTTTGATATCTGGTAAGGGTTTCACTTTTACTTTTTCCGTGTTTACAACTTTGTTAATCTTTACAATTTTCTTTTCCTTTAACTCCGATAAAGAAACCCCAGTACCTCTTAGAGCAACGTCTACAGCATGCCATTCGTCTTCCTCAATTAAAGGATGAGAAGAAATGCCGTATTCTTTCCCTAGCATTTTTACTAATTCTACCTCACTAACCCCTCTCTTCTTTGCTATAGGTTCATTGTAAACAAGATAGTTGTGCCAATAACCATATACTACGTCATATTTCTCTAGGAATGTAGGAGCTGGTATTACAACACTTGCTATTTTGCTTGTTTCGTCCCAAAAAGGTGTGTGAGAGACTAGGAATACTCTTCCTTCTTCGACAGCATCCTTGATTTTATCAGCACCAGGTAATGAGTGAATAGGGTTGGCGTTCCAGCTAAAGATAAACTTGATTTTCCCTTCTTCAACCTCTTTTCCTACCTCTGCCATTCCCACAATTCTACTAGGCTTTGAAATATGGAGACCGCGAAGATATGAAAAGTCGATACCCCATCCTTGACTGTTAGAATAATAGAAACCCCTTTTAATCCCTAGAAGAGCAGGGATCAGAGAGATAAGTGAGATACCGTCACCGCCGTTTATTGTTCTACCTAGGGCAAAACCTATGATAGTAAGAGGTTTGTAATAGTAATAGAGCTCAGCTAACTCCTCTATTTCATCTTCCTTAAGCCCAGTAACACTCTCTATCAAAGACATATCATATTTGTTTACATATTCTCTTAAGGCTTCTATGTCGTCTATCAGAGAAGTTTCATAAAGTCCTTCATAAAGGAGAGTTTTAATTATTCCAATTGCTAAAAAAGCATCTGAACCTGGATTCACCACATACGCTTTCTCACTTCTTTTTGCTGTCTCACTCAGCCTAACGTCGATCGTTATCTTGTACTTGTTTGCTAACAGCTTCCATCCATGTATGAAAGAAAACGCAGCTTCAGATCCCCAAAATACAACTGCACTGTATTTTGAAAAGTCCTCTGGAAGAGCACCAAATGAACTACCGTAATGAAGTTTAATGGCTTCATGCCCTTCTGCAGAACAAATAGAGTAATCAGTAGAAGCAGAGTTTATAGCGTTCCAAAACCTTGAAGGATAATACCAAGTTAAAAGACCTTGATTTCCGTCATAGTCTATGTGAATTACTTCTTCTTTCTTTACTTCTTTCAGTTTTTTCACAGTAAGACGAATGGCCTCTTCGCCAGAAACCTCTTTTCCCTCTATGTAAGCTGAGTTCACTCTGTTTTTATCATTTCTTTTAAGATCTGCGAGACCTCTTGAACAAGTAAAGCCATTTACAGGGAAGACATTCAACGGTTTATATTTTTCATCAAATATACAAGTATCATAACAATCTCTAGTGCATGCAATCATTACGCTTTAATACCCGTACGTGATAATAAAGTTTATGTGATGTGTGCGACCGTGTCTGATTGATGAGGAGATTCCTTTAAGCTGATGATTCTGTTTGTCGATAGAAGATGTGTTTTCGCAGTTCGATATGATATAAGATATCCTTTATGGGCTTCTATATTGCCCATAACTTCTTCTCAATGACTGTGAGTCATTAGCTTTCATCCCCAACACTAGTGGGAATACATCTACTTAATCATGCACTTATAGCATAGTTCACTTCGTTGCATGGTTCGTCTTATCTCGTAGTATTTTAACTTAAAACACCAAAAAGACTACTGTTTCTCGACTCCAATGATCCATTTTTTAACAAGATAAGTAAATAAAATACCGCCAACTATAGTAGTAACGAGTGCCATTATTACAACTTGGGAGAATTCATGAACCGTAAAGATTGAAGACGATAATCCTAGAGTTGCAATAACTAGTCCCAATTCTCCTCTAGGAATCATTCCAATTGAGGCTAAAAATGACTCTTTAACGCTTTTTGTATAAATGAATACAAAGGGGAAAATCCCTGCAATTTTACCTATTGAACTTAAAAACGTCAAGAGTAAGCCTAAGAGTAAGTCATTTATATTAGTAAATGTTGAAATAGGAGTCTCTAAGCCTACATAAATGAAAAAAATCGGGCCAAATACTGCTAAAAGTGCAGAAGTAAAGGAAGAAATCTTAGAGGACTTAACACTTTCTGCTATAGCCAGACCCGCAATGAAGGAAGCTATTATCGGGGAAAAACCAATTAAAAGCATAAGAAAGACAAGGAGGAAAAGGATAAACAAGGAGAATTGATTTACCAACTCATCTCTAACATGAGATATAACTCTTGGAATTATAAAGACAGAAAGGAAGAGAATTATCACCCAAGAGATAATCATTATAGCAACATTATATGTTACTTCTAAAAATGAAATGACTTTTACGCTTTCTATTTGCAGTATAGTTGAAAGAATGATCAAAGATACAACGTCATCTAGGGCTGCAGCAGAAATCATTATCCTAGCGAAATTCTTCTTATAGAGTTTAAATTCCTCAACTATTGATGCGCTTGCAGCTAAACTAGTTGCAGCACTAGCAGCACCCATTAGCATAGCAATTTGTGAAGGATAAACTATTAGAAAAGTGAAATAAACTATAATGACTGGAATAAGAGCACCGAATGTTGCTGCCAAAAAGCCTAACGGACCAGCAGATTTTAGGCTTTTGAAACCATGTGAGAGACC
The DNA here is from genome assembly GCF_059755235.1 of Sulfurisphaera sp. Classification (NCBI taxonomy): domain Archaea; kingdom Thermoproteati; phylum Thermoproteota; class Thermoprotei; order Sulfolobales; family Sulfolobaceae; genus Sulfurisphaera; species Sulfurisphaera sp. The sequence continues at coordinate 25,923 of NZ_DBPRYF010000028.1, read as the reverse complement.
GGAGGCGAAAATAAGGAGAATGACAGAGAACTCCGAAAAGAGATATAAGTAAGAGTTTGTTTGAAAGAGGTCTACATCAAATAAAGAGTTTATAATTCCACCTAAGGCATAAGGACTAAGAATTATCCCAACTAAAAGTTCGCCGATTAGTGCCGGTAAGTAATACCTCTCTATGAGGACTCTAACTGCTTCGGCAGCAGTTAATAAAATGGATAGTTCCAGTAACGTGAGGTAAATTATATCGGGAGCGCTAGAAGACATAACACAAGCAATTTTATTTTTAAGCAGTTTAATATAAAGTTGATGCCTTTATTTGGAAAATCAAAAGAAAAAATATATCATATAGATCATTTACCAGAGAAAATGAAACTTGCGTTAAAGACTGTCATGGACGTAAATTTGCCTGATGTTGCAAAGTATTATGGATTAAAATATTTAACACCACGTTTTGGAGAACCCATTTTTATTCCCTATGGCGAACTAAACGGAAAGTTTGATAGTTATGAAGATGCTTTTGAGAAAATTTACGAGACTATAGAGCAGATAAAACAGGAAGGATATAATCAGTACAAGCAATGGTATCCTAACGTTGAGTTTTTAGATCACTATAGAATAGTGTTTCACTCTGCAACCACTGAGGAGGGAGTAATTTATGGAATTGGAGCACAACCTTTAGCTGACCTAAAGCCAGGACTAAAGTTAGAAGAAAAGGATGTAACGGTTGTAGGGATGGCAGTAAGAATTAACAATGCCAAATATTTTGACATTGTAAGAGATAGAAGAAAAGAAATAATTGATGCATATAATTATGTCTATTCAGAATTCCATGCAAAATATGATAAAGATAAAGTTTACGTTGAAGAGGTAGCAACTTATTACATGAATAAGTTCTTTGAAGTCGTTGATTCCTATTTTAAAGGGCTGACGTTCACTAACAGCTTAAAGGGTGAAGTGGCTGTAATTCCTCTATTTACCTCTTTAGCTAAGAGAGATGGAAAGATCGTAGATTTGTGGAAGGAGTACTATAAAAACTACTTTGATGAAGGAAACTATTACAAGTTTGAGGCGATAAGAGCAATTTACAATGAAGAATTTGTAAATAAGATACTTTCGCAAGTGAGGGACAATTTTGAAAATGTAGTGTTACTTGGTGAAGACGGCAAAAAACCTAGAGTACCAGAAATATTGAAAGACTTGAAAGTAGTGAAGGAAGAGTCAAACTATGTGGTTTTGCAAAAATAATTTTTTCTTTACATGTAACAAAGAACGAAAAGACACTAAGATAATTAGTGTGGTAAGTTGTTTTACTGATACCAATTTTAGGTCTCTGACAGATTATTCACTGTTTTGAAATAATCTTTTTAAGTTTAAAGAAGAAAGAATTCATATGAATTTAAGAGATAAAGTATTATCATACCTTTATGATAAAAGAAGCGCTACTGTAGAAGAGATTGCTAACGCAATACAAGAGGAACAAGATTACGTTCAAGCAACACTTAGAGTGCTTGAAAATGAGAAGTTAGTTAAGAGAGCTCAAAAAGGGTTGATTTTCAAAAAAACAGTTTACGAATTAACACCAACTGGCTTAGAAAAAGCTTCAGAGGCATATGAGAGATTAAAAGAAAAAGCAAACCAACTACAATACATATTACAAGGAGGAGAGATACCACAAGAGTACGCCGATTTGTTACCCTTAATGCTTACACTCTCAATGATAGAAACAGCGATGATACAAGATATAATGTTATTTGATATTCTTGATAATATATAAAAAGAAGTTTTTTTAAAAAAAAAGTTACTTTTCTTGTTTGCTTATCTCTGGAGGTTTAACTTCTTCAAAATCTTTCGCATTAAGTGTGGTATATGGTCTCCAGCCAGCCAAATATGCAACTAAAGAACCAATTACTGTTACGAGCAAATTGATCCCTAGAGCTATCAAGTTTATATAGATGGAACCAAATGGTGTTGCAAATAGTGATGTTGTTAACGATGTGGAGTGATTTACATAGAAGTTAACATAAACAACTAGACCTACACCGCTTATTATACCAGCAACCCATCCTGCTAATGTTGAGTTTTTCTCCAGCTTGTTGGTGAATAATGACAAGAAAACTGCTGGAAGAGTTTGAGTAATTATTATGCCTCCTAATAGCTGTAACTGTATAGCATATGTAGCTGGGACTATAAAGACAAAAGCCAACGCAATAAACTTGAATAACATTGACAAAATCTTGGCTAACCTAGCCTCATTCGTGGGAGAGAGCTTAGTGAATTCTTCAATTACGTTTCTAGTAAATAAGTTTGCTACTCCTATGGACATTATTGCTGCTGGAACTAGACCACCAATAAATATTGCTAAAAATGCAAGACCAACAAACCAATCTGGAGTAGTAGCTGCAACTAAGGCTGGAACTGTAAATGCACCGTTACCGGTAGATAATACTACATTTAATGCACTTTTAACATTAAAGATAAGTAAGCCAAATAAGGTAATTAAGGCTAGACCAATACCGTAAACTGGCAACAAAGCTGTACCAAGTTTCAGTTTTTCTCTATCTTGAGACGATAAAGACCCATTTATTGCGTGAGGATATAGATATAGAGCAAATGTGCTTCCTAAAGCATAGCTCCAATATGCTAAGTAAAGTTGAGGTGGCAAGGTTAAATAGTCCACCTTAGGCTTTACAGCGTGAGCGTTGGCTAAAGCTGTAGCGAAGTTTCCATAGTGTGTTAGAACTACTGCTATAGTTGCTATGACTGTAATCCATACCAGTATGTCTTTATATACACCACTTAATGCAGCTCCTCTAAGACCAGAAGTAAATGTGAAAGCCGCTAATACAATAAATGCAAGTATTAGAGCAATCTCACTATCTGTCTTGCTTGACACTCCAAGACCAAGCAATAACACTCCTAAAACTGCCTGCATTCCAACTATCTGTAAAGCAATATATGGTAATTCTGCTACTGCTCCAGTTAATGCAACTGCTATTGATAATGGCCTACTGTTGAATCTGTCTTTTACATAGTCAGCAGCAGTTATATACCCTTTGTTTTTTGCTACAGTCCACAACCTAGGCATTGTAAGCATTGCTAGTCCAAAACCCCATGCTACATAGGGTACCGCATAGAAGAAGAGAGAGCCTTTAGCAAGGTAGGCTGAAGGTACTGCAATGAAAGTGTAAGCAGTAAATAGATCAGCCCCTAGTAAGAACCATATCAGAACCCAGCCTAATCTCCTACCGCCGAGACCCCATTCATCTAGCTTACTTAGATCTCCCTTTCTCCATTTACTTCCATAAAATCCTAAGAAAGCGAAAATAGCAAATAACACTAGGAAAACTGCTACTGTTACTCCGTCAATATTTAATCCAGTTGCCATTTCCCCCTCACCCTTTTATAAAAGCCACAACAAGATAAATTAACGTGGTAACTGCTAGCATTATTGTTTGGTATACGTAGAAAAATGGCAATCCATCTAGTGTAGGCTCCGCTTTGTTAAATATTGGGAATACTGAATATAGAATTATATCTACTACTAGTGCTAAAAATATTGCTAAGTAATACTTATTCATAGTTAGCTCAAAAATAAAAACACTTAAACTGTTTAAAAGCTTTATACTTTTATAATGTATAACGTTCTATCTGATTAGTCTGCATTGTAGCTATTGCAATTGATAAATTTATATTTCTTTATAAAGAGGAAAGATTTGTGAAAAATATTCAAATAAGTTAGTAATTGTAAAGTTCTATAAAAGCATAATAAGTATGAGACTGAATTAATCATGTGGCAAAATTAATTACAAGAAAAATTGAAGAGATTGTAGTCCCTCCTTTACCAGAATATTCTTATATATGTGAAGGAGAGCTTAGACAAACCCAATGCAAAGGGTCTATGATCTTCAGAGACCCCGATTTTATCTTAATCACATCACTAGACGTTCTTCAGTCTTTTAGTTTGCATTCAATAATAAATAATAAATTAAGAGGACGAAAGTTAGATAGATGGGAAACATATTTAAAAAAGTACAATATTGAGTTAGAAGGGCAAGACACAAGGGTCTTGTTAGAAAACAATGCTTTGCTTACAATTTACGTAGATGGTTAACAGTCCGTGAAGTTGACGGAGAAGTTGTAACGAAAGAATATAGAATAGTAGGTTCGAACAAGAATGTAGAGGAAGAACTAAACTCGTTAAAGGAATTAAAACCTAACCTGATAATAGTTTCACAAAGAGACTTCTGGTATATGTTAACTGCTTATAGAGTTACTTATATCACTCCAGACCTTAAGAAGGAGCTTAGTAAGTTTGTTGGAATAAGTAAAATTGATTGTGATAAAATTGAACATGAAGGAACAACAATTTGTTATGTCAGCTAATTTTTAGTCCTCATCGTTCAGGACTCGGCAAATTCATCATTTTTATTTTTGTTCTCAATATACTTTATACATGGAATGTGATAAAGTTGGTGATATGTTATTAACCTCAACTCTTCCAATAGCTTTTACCGGTGCAGGAATAAGTACTGCTTCTGGTATCCCAGACTTTAGAGGACCTAATGGATTATGGAAGAAGTACTCACCAGAATTAGCTTCAATTGAGTATTTTAATAAAGATCCTAAAGGTTTTTGGGAGTTTTACTCTGTGAGAATGAGAGGACTTTTTACTGCTCTGCCAAACAAAGCGCATTATGCTTTAGCTGAACTTGAGAAAATGGGTTTGCTCAAGTTTGTTATAACACAAAATATTGATGGACTTCATCAGCTAGCCGGGTCTAAAAATGTGATAGAACTCCACGGAACTATGAGAAAAAGTTACTGTGTGAAGTGCTTAAGGACTTATGAGAGCAAAATAGTCCTAGAAAAAATAGATAATGGAGAACTACCACCTAGATGCGAGTGCGGTGGAATTATAAGACCCGATGTAGTCCTTTTTGGTGAGCCAGTTTACAACATTTCTGAAGCGTTGAGTATAGCAAAGGAAAGCGATATGGTTTTAGCAATAGGTAGTTCCTTAACAGTTTACCCAGCAAACATGATCCCATTGACCGTTAAGGAACACGGGGGAAAGTTGATTATCATAAACGCTGAGGAAACACCGCTTGACGAAATGGCTGATCTAGTTGTAAGAGACAAGGTAGAAGAGTTCTTACCTTGTGTTGTTGAATATATAAATAACCAATTAAAAGAGAAATGAATCAGACCCTACACCGTTCTTCATAGATCCGTTTTCTTTTTTATTTCATCATCTGTCAATATTTTCTTATTATCCTTACTAAAGCTTCTGTGTCCCCCAGAGATGACAAAAGCACACCTTGAACTCCTTTATCCTCCAGCTTATAAATAAAATCAATAACCTTATTTTCATCAAAAACCGGCTGAGACAACGTAGAAGCTATCTCTTTGTTCTTCTCCGTTCTCACGATCACATAAGGAATCAACTTATGTGTTTGTAATCCTTCTAGCTGATCTTCACTTTCTAGCCTTAATAAAAGAAAGAAGTCTGCAGGCTCAAAGTTCAACCTCTTGACTATGTCCTCTCTACTTTTCTTCATACTTACAAAGAGACCTGCCTTAAGGTTTTTGTTATAACTCTTAGAAAGGAGAATTGCCTGCTCAGACGTTAAGTATCCAATTTCTTTACCTAATCTTGGCTTATCGCCTATAGTAAATGCTATATCAAAACCTATCAATTTGGACGTTAAAGACAAAGAGGCTACATAAAGTTCATTAACGTCTAACAGCCTTTGATTTGCTATCACTCTTTTCCCAGCATATACATTTTTAATAATTACTGCAACTGATGAAGGTAATACTGAAGGATAACCTAGAGGTGAATCGGGTAAATCAAAGCCATCAAAAGGTTCTAGTTCTTTAATCTCTTTCTCAATTTTATCTATCTTTGTCTTCGGATGTAATTCTGCTAAAATCTCCATCACTTATTTAAGAGGAGCAAAGTATTATTAAATTATATGAAATGTAAGAAGTGTGATAATAAGGCTGTTATTAAAATACCTTATGCTAACATCTCGCTCTGTAAAGATCATTTTATAGAATGGTTTGAAAACAGATTTGAAAGAGTAGTAGAGAAGTATAAGATGTTTGAAGGGTCAAGAAAAGTTGCTGTTGCTGTGTCTGGTGGAAAAGACAGTACTAGTCTGTTACATTTAATGAAAAGGTATGCAGATAAATATGGATTAGAACTTATAGGAATTAACATAGACCTAGGCATAGATATGGGTAAGTCTTACTCTAGCAAGAGCACAGAGTTTGCTGTAAAAAACTTCGAAATGCTAGGTGTTAATTATCGCGTTGTTAAAATTAACGAAAGATACGGTTTTACAATTGATGAAGCCAAGGTTAAAGTAAGGAGACCAGTTTGCAGTACATGTGGCTTAGTAAAAAGATATACTTTAACGCAGGTAGCAGAAGAAGAAGGAGCAGATACTATAGTTACTGGTCACAATCTAAATGATATGGCTCAGTTCATAATGTCGGGATATTTCAGTGGGGATGTTAATGACCTATCAAGGTTAGATGTCGTCTCTTTACCGGAAAAGGGATATAAGGTAAAGAAAGTCAAACCCCTATTCTTAATTTATGAGAAAGAAATACTAACTTACGCAATTGTAAAAGGAATTCCTTTTCTCTATGATTCATGTCCACACACTTCAAGAGTAGGAGGGGTAACACAAGATACAATAAGAAGAAAGTTAGAAGAACTAGAAGAATCGATACCCGGATATATGTTAATGTTAGTAGAGAATTTTGTAAACAAAATACAGCCAGCACTAAAAGACAAATATATTAAAGAAGAAGAGATAGGTCACTGCAAAATATGTGGAAGACCTACGAGCAAAGGTAGAGATATATGCTCTTTCTGTGCAGTAAGGTTAAAAATTACTGGAGAACCATTAAAAATTAGATGAGAATAATTTTACACTATCCAGATGACACTCCAGCAGGATATGTTGAGTTTGACGGTAAGACCTCTAAAGTATATAACGAGAAAGGAGAATTCCTCTTTGAGGTAGAGGGGTTTTTCCCACCAAAGCCTAGGAAACTAAATTATGATTGGGTTGAGAAAGTCTTAGATGAAGGACTAGATGATGCTAGGAAAAGGTTCATCTTATATGTGGGAAGCCGATATTTGGTAAATGTTAAAGGAGTATCTGAAGATGAAGCAGTAAAAAGATTAGAAGAATTCTATAGTAAAAAAGGTGGTGGAAAAGTTTACGACTCATGGTTAAAGTCAGTTGTTAGAGGTGTAAAGAGCAAAGGACTTTTACCGTGGAGCCTAAAAAGAATAGAAGAAAAAGACAAAGAAATGTATGTGTTAATATCTAAGGTTTTAAATAAACAAACTTAAATTTTAAGCAAAGATATATCTGTTTATGGAATCCAAGAAATGGGGAATAGGTACGTGGCTTATAACAGTAGGATCTTTGACATTATTCTTAGTAATAACGATATGGTTTTCAGAGCAATTAGCTACTTTACCTGGATGGCAACTAATACCTTATATTGCAGTGCCTTTAGCAATAATATTCCTTATAATAGGTGTGATACTCCAAGGAAAATGGGGAAAATTCATTTTTGGATAGAATCAGTGCATGAATGGTTCCTCATCAATCAGTTCCTTTTTATCTTCATCTCATTTTATTCTTCATTATTTAATTTATCTACCAATTCATCTACAAACTTTTGCTCTCCGAAAATCGTTATATCATCTACTCTTTCATCATAGTACTTGTTAATAATCTTAACTACAGAATCTAGTTTTTCTGACGTCATCTCTATAACTTCTCCACCATCTAGTTTATCTGTCTCAAAAACAGTAATACTCATATTTTTATACACCAAGATCTTGAAGACAGAGATTACTTTCCCATCCTCCACCTTTTTGTATATGTTAACGCTAAGCAATGGCTCTGCCATTGAATGCCTTGTATACTCGACATACTTAAGCATAAATTAATTTACTAGTATTCATTAAAAACCCTTATGGATTACTTACAAGACCTTTTTGAATTTTTAAAGATTGACACAACCTCTGCAAAAGGGAGAGGAGAAGAAGGGGCAAAGTACTTAGTTGATTACATGAAAGATCACGGAATAAATGCAGAGTTGATAAGACATAAATCAAAAAACCCTTATGTTTATGGAGAAATAAACGTTGGAGCAAGCAAGACATTGCTAGTCTACAACCACTATGATGTACAGCCGGTAGAACCTTTAGATAAATGGAATACTGACCCGTTTACGCCAACAGTAAAGGACAACAAAATCTATGCAAGAGGTGTTGGTGACGACAAAGGTACGCTGATGGCTAGATTGCAAGCAATTATTGAATATATGAAAGAAGACAAACTTCACGTTAATATAAAATTCCTATATGAGGGAGAGGAGGAGATTGGAAGCCCTAACATGGAAGAATTTCTGAAAGACTATGCAGGAAAATTTAAGGCAGAGTATGTGTTGTGGGAAGGGTCTGGGAGAGCTCCCAACAATGCTCCCCAAATTGTCCTAGGAGTGAAAGGTCTCTTATATGTTGAACTAAGAAAAAGAACTTCTAAAGATTTGCATTCAATGTATGCTCCAATAGCTAAAAATCCCACTTGGGATTTAGTTTATATTTTACGTTCCCTAAGGACAGAAGATGGAAAAGTCCTTTTACCAGGTTTCTATGATAAGGTAAAATGGTTAACTGAGGAAGAAAAGAAATATCTTAACATTGACAAAAAGTATCTTGAAGAAGCTATAGGACAAAAAATAAACGTAGAAGATGCATTGGTCAAGCTTGTTTCCGAACCAACATGTAACATTGACGGCATCAACGCAGGTTATACCGGAGAAGGGTCAAAAACAGTAATTCCCTCTTATGCATTTGTTAAGATAGACTTCAGATTAGTGCCAGATCAGGACCCTGACGAAGTGCTGAAGCTCCTCAAGGAGTATATATCGCCTTATGACGTGGAGGTAGTCGTCTACGGAAGAGTTAAGCCCTATAGGACTTCAATAAACAGTGAAATTGGGCAAGCGTTAATTAAGTCTGCAAAAACCGTGTATAACCAAGACCCAGTAGTCTTACCTAATAGCCCGGGTACTGGACCTATGGAAATGGTAGCTAGATACCTAAAGTTGAATCAAATAGCTGATGGTGTTGGAGTAGATTATTACGGGTCCAACATACACTCGTTTAACGAAAACATCATAGCAGAAGATTACTATTACGGGATTAAATGGATGAAAGAATTCTTGAAAGTGATATAGAATGCTTTGGCTAGTCCTTACTACTGGTAAATGCAATCTAACATGCGATTACTGCGGAGGATCTTTTCCGAAAGAAATTGTGCCATGGAAAGTGAATTACGATGTAAAAAAGCTAAAAAATGCAATAGAAAGAGATCCTAATGCTACAGTTATCTTTTATGGAGGAGAACCACTTCTAAACCCTAAATTCATAATGGAGGTAATGGATAATGTAAAAGCAAAGAGATGGGGGGTACAGACTAATGCTACTGGTGTCAGGCTTTTGCCAGAAAGATATTGGAAGAGGATGAACGTAGCTCTTCTTTCTATTGATGGAAGAGAAGAAATAACTGATAAGCACCGCGGGAGAGGAATATACAAGGTTGTTGTAAAAAATGCAAAGTACTTAAAAGAAATTGGAGTTGAAACTATTGCAAGGATGGCTGTAACGGAGGACTCAGACATATATGAAGAGGTAATGCATTTGCTTTCCCTAGGGGTTTTTGATAAGGTTCACTGGCAGTTAAATGTAATATGGAGCGAAAGATGGAACTTTGAGGATTGGGCTTACCGCTCTTATTTACCCGGAGTTAAGAAGCTTATAGACTATTTTATGTCACAGCTCAGACAAGGTAAAGTAGTCAAGATAGTCCCAATACTAGGTGTTTTAAGTGCACACTTCTTTAAGAAATATAGGGGAGTTGCTTGTGGCGCTGGTTATGACAGTATTTCAGTAACTCCAGATGGCAGAGTTCTCTCTTGCCCTATTGCTGTTAGAGAAAAATGGGCAGAACTAGGAACTTTAGATTCATTCAGACTTTTGGATGAACCTCTACCAGAAGAGTGCAGAAGTTGTGAATATAAGGACTATTGTGGAGGAAGATGTCTTTATACAATTAAAGAAAAATACTGGGGGGAAGAAGGATTCAAAGCTGTAGATGATGTCACAAAGGAGTATCTAAGAAATGTTCTCTCAATTGTACCAGAAGTTAAGGAGTTAATACAACAAGGCATAATTAAACTTAGTGATTTGTATTATGATCCTACAGATGATTCTACTGAAGTAATACCTTAATATATCAGTTTTTATTAATAGTAAATGTGAGTTTCTTTAGTTTCATTAACGAAATTGCTGAGAAATGGCAAAAAGAATGGGAGAAAGCCAAAGTTTTCGAAGCAAACCCAGATCAACAAAAAGAAAAAAGAATGATAACTGTAGCTTTTCCCTACACAAATAGTCCATTGCATATAGGTCATGGAAGAACTTACATAACTGCAGATATTTACGCAAGATATCTAAGAATGAAAGGATATAACGTATTGTTTCCATTTGCCTTCCAGTTTACTGGAACACCAATACTCTCTATTTCAGAATCAATCAAGAGAAAAGATGAAGATATAATATCTACATTTGTTAACGTTTACGGAATACCACAAGAAGAAGTAGAAAAGTTCTCTGATCCTACATATTTAGCTGAATATTTCAAAAATGATATGAAAGTTACAGTAAAAAGGCTTGGCTTAAGTGTGGACTGGAGAAGGGAATTCACCACAGTTGATCCAATTTTTGAGAAGTTTGTCCAATGGCAATACAAAAGGCTTATGGATTTAGGTTATATAAAACGAGAGGACTCTCCAGTGCCTTATTGTCCTAGAGATGAATTCCCAGTAGGAATGCATGACACTAAAGGCGATGTAGAGCCAGAAATAACTGACTTAGATGCAATTTACTTCCCTTCTAAGGATCTTTACTTTGTAGCTGCTACTCCTAGACCAGAGACAATATTTGGAGCAGTTGCAATTCTTTTGAATCCAGACGCAGATTATGTAATAGCTAAAGACAAGGTAGGAAGGAGAATTGTCATATCTAAGATAGCCTTTGAAAAATTAAAGTATCAACTTGAAATTGAAAAAGAGGAGGAAAGAAAAGGTAAGGAGTTTACAACTTTAACAGCTAAGAACCCTATTACAGAAAAAGAGATGAAAGTGCTAGGAAGTAAATATGTTGAACCTAAAATAGGAACTGGAGTAGTAATGGCTGTCCCATCTCATGAACCTTTACACTACCTTGCACTCACTGAATTAAATGAGGAATTTGAGCTAATCCCAGTTATCGCTACTGATGACGAAGAACTAGGAGATTTACCTGGTGTGCATGCAGTTGAAATAGCTCAGACTAAGAATCCTGCTGAATTAAAAGACTACATAGACACTGTTTACAGAATAGAATATCATAGAGGTGAAATGAGGGAAGACATTGTTGACTTAGTTCCTACTTTCATGAAAGAATTTGTAAGAGATAAAATAGCTGGAAAGAGTGTTAAAGAGGCACGTGAAAGAACAAGGGAATTACTTAATATGTTAAACTCAAGGATAACGATTTATGATATAAGTAACGGTCCCGTCTATTGCAGATGTGGTGCTGAAATTGTTGTCAAAATGGTTAAAGGGCAATGGTTTATTGACTATTCAAATCCGCTATGGAAAACGTCAGTACTTAGGTCATTAGGTAAAATTAATTTCGTTCCTCAAGATGCTAAAAAAGAAATAGAAAAAGTCTCATTTAACTTACAGCCTAGGGCATTTAGTAGGTCAAGGGGTTTAGGTGTTAGGTTACCTTGGGACGAGAAAGAGATTATTGATAGCTTAAGTGATTCTACAATTTATACGGCGTTTTACACAATTATACATAAGTTAAATAAGTATCCTATCTCTCTTCTTAATGATAAGTTCTGGGACTATGTTTTACTGGGTAGAGGTACTTCTGAAGAAGTATCTAAAGAATTAAGTATTCCAAAAGAACAATTAGAGGATATAAGAAATGAATTCACATATTGGTATCCAGTTGATTCTAGGCATAGTGGTAGGGATCTAATTCAGAACCACTTAGCATATTACATTTTCCATCATGTCGCCATCTTTGGAGAGAAAATGCTTCCGAAACAGATTGTTACTAATGGCTTCATAAGAGTTGGAGGAAAGAAGATGAGTAAAAGCTTTGGAAACATTTATCCATTGAATAAGGCGATAAATGAATATGGAGTAGAGACTGTAAGAGTCGCATTAACTTCAACTTCCTCAATTTCAGAAGACATTGAGTTTAATTCTAATGTTGCAAAAAGTATAATAGAGCAGTTAAGAAAAATATATGATTTATCTTCAAAGCTGTTAGAAGTCGAAGGAGTTAAAGAGAAAAGAGATGCTGACCTATGGCTGATGTCTCTGTTTAGAAGATATATAGAGGAGATAGATAATGCTTACAACAGGCTAGATTTTCATACTGTTTATTTAGTAGGATTTTACACCATTTATGAAACATTACGTGACTATATAGAATTGACAAACTCCAAGATAAATAGTGATGTGATAAGGAAGATTTTATCTATTTGGCTTAGACTGATATCACCAATTGTACCGCATTTAGCTGAAGATCTGTGGCATAAATTCAATCTCACATTAATAGTGAATGAGAAGTTCCCAAGTGTGGATGAAGTAGAATATAATGGAGAAGCACTCTTAAAAATTGAATATTTAAGAAATATAATTGAAGTTGTAAATAAACTTTCTTCTGAAGTAGGAAAAGAAGCTGAAAAGCTCGTAATCTATGTTAATGATGATGAAGACCTAAAGAAACTGCTTAAGAAAGCTATATCGTCGGTAAAGGAAAGAAAAAGTTTGAGAGAATTTATGACAGATAACGGAGTTGAAGAAAGAATAGCCAAGAAAGTTTATGAAATTGCTAACACTTTACCACCCTCTATTAAAGATCTGCTGATTAATTATGATATAGACGAAAAAGAAATAATAATACAAAACATTAGATTTCTAATGAACAAGTTGAATGTTGCTGAAATAGTAGTTTATTCATCTGATGATGAAAGTGCTCCTAACATAATGGGGAAGAAAGACATTGCCTTGCCATTTAGCCCGGGTATTGCAATACTATAAGGTGGAAAAATGCAATTAATCAAGGCTGAGGAACTCTTTAACAAGATTAAGGAGGTAATTAATTCTGGTGAAAGAGTGATAACTGTTATAACGAAAGAGTTAAGCGATGAGATAGCTGAATTACTTTTAGGTAAGGCTTCTAAAGGTATAAAAGTCAACGTAATAACGAAGGATACAAACTGGGCTGACTGGTTAGAGAGCAAGAAAAACTCATACGGACTCGACGAGATGAAAAATTATTTTAAAGAAATTGAAAATAATGAAAGAAAGGAAAGAATGTATAAATATCTTGAAATAATAATTCCAGTGGCAATAATTGGGGGAACCTTAGGTGTTGGCGCATTTTTCTTAAAAAATATGTTTTGGGTCCCCTTAATTCCCGCAGTGTTAATTTCTGGGATTCTGATATATTTTATGGGAAAGAGCGTACACAACTTTGTCAATCAGTCAAATGTGCTTAAAACGCTAGTGAGACAAAGAGAGACTGAGCTTGAGGGTATAAGAAAAGAAATAGAGAAAAATCTTTATGTAAAGGTTGATAAGAAGGTAGGCTTCACAGCAGTTATAGTAGACGGTAAAGGAATAGTTACACCACTAAGATTGTGTAAGAAAGAAAACTTAGAAGAAGTTACTTTCTTTGACGAGTTGAATGAAGAAAAAATAAAAGAAATTTTTAAAACTTTAGGCGATTCTTCTTAAAGCTTCTAATATCTCTAATGCGCTCTTTACCTCTAAATCCATCTCTGGGAACTTGTTAGTTTTGAAGTATTCTTCTACTTCTGGGTTACTTAAAGCTAGGAATGGTATTGCACTTCTTAAAGATCTAGCTAATATTGCTGTACCAGAGTAGATACTTCTTAGGAATTCCATGTGGGTCTTTATCCATTTCCACAAAGCAAAACGACTATATGGGTTATATGAAGCAAATGGTAGTATTCTTGCTATATCTTGCCTCTTTATTTCCCCAGTAAGAGCTAGGCTCATAGTATTTACAACTAGATAGGGCTCTCTAAAGCTTAGTAAAGCGTAAAGTAACCTAGTCTTTTCCTCATCGAACTTCTCTTTCCTATACTTTGCAATCAAATCATCGTAGGCTTTCTCGTTATAGGTTACTGCATAAGCAATTGCTACTGCCTCTTTTATGTTTGGATCCAAGGAGTCATACTTATCGAAAGCTACTGAAAGGCCAGAGGCAAATTTGTCATCCACAAACGCGTAGGTACTCAGTAAGTATCCATATGTCATACGTGAGAGTTCATCCGTTCTTTTTGCAAAGTTCTTCACCTGATAGTTTAGTAAATCATAGACCAACTTATACTTGTCCTTATTTACTCTCCACAAGTAGTAGAGCTCACCAGTTATCTCATTTACAACCAAGTAGTTATTATCGTGCATGAAATGTTTTACCACACTCTCGTACTCAGAATAACTTATCCTGCTAGATATAAAGAAGTTGAAATAATCATTTAATAACCCCCATTTGTCTAAGTGTGAAAGGTTTGCTGAAAATACGTAAGACAAATTGTCGTAATGAACCCTGTAAAAGCCAGTTCTATCTATATTGACCTTCAAGGTTTTGATATCACTACCAGTTTCTATTGTGTCGCTTTCCTTATCCATCAAGTAAGAAAACTTTCTACCATTAACCTCAATTGTCATTGGTATTTTATATAAGGTCTTCTTTTCCTTTCCTTTTAAGTGGAACCTTTCTTGCCTCAAGTTTATTTTACTTCCATTTACTGAAACATAGACTTCTGGATAACCGTCTTTTGTGATCCAATCTTTAACTAGATCAGCAACAGGTTTGCCAGATCCTTTCTCAAGGTTTTCCCAAAAATCATTACCAGAGGCATTTCCGAACTTGTATGTATTAAGGTAAAGTTGAATTCCTCTTCTGAATTCTTCTTGACCTAAATATGCCTCTATCATCCTCAAAATGCTTGCTCCTTTGCCATAGCTAATATCATCAAAGAGTTGTTCAATTTCATCTGGAGAAGTTACATGAGCTTCTATTGGGTGAGTCGTAGTTAGTGAATCTCTGAACATTGCACCAGAGGTCTCACTATTAACGAAAGATCCCCAGAAATCCCATTCCTTGTAAAGTTCTGCGATAGCTTTATGGCTCATGAAAGTTGCAAAGCTCTCATTTAACCATAGGTCGTCCCACCATTTCATAGTTACTAGATCTCCAAACCACTGATGAGCTAACTCGTGAGCAATAACTGATGCGACACGCATTTTTTGGGAAACAGACGAAGACTCATCAGCCAATAAAGCGGTTTCCCTAAATGTAATAGCACCCCAATTTTCCATAGCACCAAAAGCAAACTCTGGCACAGCGATTAAATGTTCCTTTGGTAACTGATATTTAATCCCAAAATAGTTCTCATAAAACTCAATGCTCTTTTTCGCTACTTCTAATGCAAATTTACCTTTACTTATTTTACCAGGGACTGTTGCAACAATAATCTCGGTGTTACCGAGTTTATCTTTTATTTCTTCAAACTTTCCAATACCTAAGTAAAGGAGATAAGTCGACATTTTAGGCGTTTCTTGGAATACAACAACCTTCTTTTCTCCTTCATCTCTAACCTCCTCTATTGGCATATTAGATATTACATCAAGGTCTTTATCTACTCTAACAGAAATCTTGAATTTTGCTTTATAAGCTGGGTGGTCTATGCAAGGTATAAACTCTCTAGCGTGAACAGACTCAAATTGAGTTGTAATTATATAACCTCCGTCATAAGGCGCCTTATAAATGCCAACTAGTCCTCTTTCCTTAACCTTTCCTTCGAATTCTACCTCTACTACTCCCTCAAATTTTCCAGTCTTTATCTTAACTTGATTTTCTAATGATTCAAAAGGCAAAGTTTTCCCATTTGCCTTCACTGAGATAATAGATAAACCAACATTATCTAGTGTCAACTCATCTTCGGTAGTTACAGTTATCTTCTCGTTGCCCTTATATTTCAAGTTCTTAAAATCAAAATCGAGGAATACTTCGTACCTATCTACTGAAGCCATATTCAATATGAAACATATATACCTATAAAGCTACCCCTTAGTAATGATTGCAAAAATAACTGTTAACGGCAAAGAAAAAATACTCAATCTAACGGAAAAAAAGATAGTATTAGATGACCAAGGAGAAGAGAAATATTACGTCGGTAGGATACTCTATTACGTATTGAAAAGCAGTCATAATGTACCAAGGTTATATGGCTATATAAAGGGAGGAGATCCCCTTGAAAGTTGGAGACAGACTTATGAGAGGACGTTTCTCCAGTTGCTTAAATCAGATTTAGAGATTTCAACAACTTACTTTAAAGGAAAGTTTGAACTAGATCTTGGTGCCATTCAGCTCTCTGGAAGTCTAAACAACATGCAACTTTCAGCAAACGTTATAGTTAAGGAAAAACCTGATCAAGTACCTTCGGGTATTCAAGGTAACTTCCTAGTTGACTCTTTTTACTATTCTAGGACGGATAGGATAAAACCATATATAGTGCCTTCATCTAGGTCAGGGC
Organism: Sulfurisphaera sp.; assembly: GCF_059755235.1. Classification (NCBI taxonomy): domain Archaea; kingdom Thermoproteati; phylum Thermoproteota; class Thermoprotei; order Sulfolobales; family Sulfolobaceae; genus Sulfurisphaera; species Sulfurisphaera sp. Next base: position 9,193 of record NZ_DBPRYF010000028.1, on the reverse strand, counting down.
TTTTATTTGCCTTTTCAAAGTTTCTTGTTTACCAATACGAAGGAGCCCCCGGAATACCAAAAGCTTTCGGCATTGCAGCGGAGTTCATAAATTCAATGTTACTGCCTCAAGGTTTTTCAGAAGAAATAGAAGGACACAAAATATGGATAAATAATGAAAGTAACAGTGTTTATGTAGATGACGGCACACTGTATAACGCTACATCCAACATCCTTAGCTTGTTGGCATTGAAGATATTTTTAACGAGGGGTACTGAAAAAGAGTTAATAATAATAGAAGAGCCGGAAGTCCACTTAAATGAAGAAGAAAAGAATTTAGTTAAAAAGTGGATTAGTGAGACAAAGAGTAAAACAATCATTTTAACTAATGAAAAAGGTCAGTGGTGATGAAGTCAGAACCCACGGAGTTATGAAGAGATTTAAATTATCTGAGCTTTAACTCTTTCATATAATTCCTTGACTTCTGGGTCTTCAATACCAACTTTTTCAGCTACTTTGAGAGTCTCTTTAATAATCGGCAAATAATTGCTTGATTTAAAATCTTGAATTGAGGAAGAAAATGCTAAAGCATATGCCAAAACATCCTTGCCACTTTTTTCTTGTGCATAAGCAACAATAGCGTTTCCCAGACTATGTCATTTCTAATTACTTTTGCACACTTTTAGATCCGTGGTCTGGGTTAGCCCTAGGTGTGATATCATTAGCTTTAACCACACCGCATGGGGCTCAGTCGAGCCCAACGCCATGAGCCTCCCATTTGTAGCTGTCAACTCCTCCCTCCACGCATTGCGCATCATCATGAGGAGTTTCATACAGCTTTTTCTACGTTATTCGCCAAGTTTGCATTAGTAATTAGAAGTATTTATTTTTATCGCTAAAACAAACATAGCCTTTATTGTATTTTCCCATACTTTTGCAACTTTGCTTGAATCGTTAGTTTGCAATATCTCTAGGGATAAAGCGTTTTTGATATATTGCTCAGCTAACCTCATTAATAAAATCCTATGGCCATCAAGGTTAAATATTCATCTAAGTCTATTTCTCTGTATATCATTTTGGGTCATGTCATATATTGACCGCCAATTTTAAATACCTTGGCCATAGAGGGGGTTAGACATCTGTCTATGCTAAGTTTTTTACTTACAATAACGAAATATAAAACAATGGAATACTCATACTTTGATCTTAATACAGCAAGACAACTGATACCTTGGCTCAAAAACCGATTAATGGCAATGAAAAAAATAAAGTACCTTACAGAAGAAGCTCTAATGAAAGGAGACAAGGAAGCACTGATTCAGTATACTTTACAAATAGACAGAATAGTAAAAGAAATAACTGAAAAAGGGATAATACTTAGAGATCCAGACATGGGACTAGTAGATTTTCCTGCAGTTATAAACAATAGACCAGCGTATTTTTGCTGGAAAATGGATGAAAAAGATATTCAGTATTGGCATTATACTGAAGAAGGATTTAGAGGGAGGAAAAAACTTACTGGGAAAGAAGATATTTTATCTTTTACTTGAAGAGGAAGCTTTCTTATAAACCTCAAGCACAGAAGCATAATCAGATTCTGAGTAACCTAAGCTTTCTGCAAAGCGGTAGAACTGTAACGCTAGAGATGATAATGGATTAATTACATGCATATTTTGTGTTTCTTTTGTTATAATTTCAAGGTCCTTCCTCATGAGCTTTGTTGCAAATTGGGTAGAATAGTCAGAATTTATCATCTTTGGGACTTTTAGCTCAGCAGTTGGGGATTTAGCACTACCGTAAAGTGCTAGCACCTTATTTACGTCTTCGGGCTTTAATCCTGCCGAAACTCCGAAATTATAAGCCTCAGCCAAAGCAGCCACATAAACTCCTACCATTAGATTATTAACCAACTTAGCATATAGACCCTTCCCATTTGGGCCCATGTAAAGTATTGTTGAGGCTGTCTCCTTTAAAATATCGCTAACAGTGTTTACGTGAGACTCTGGACCACCTAGTAGTACAGTGATTTTCTTTTGCTCAACAAAAATTGAAGTGCCAATAACAGGAGCATCATACATTATTCCTCCATATTTCATAACTTCATTTGCTATGGTGATAGATGTTGATGGGGAGATCGTTGACATATCTACGATAATTTTCCCTTTAGAATATTGAGTAAGTGGCATAAGAAATGATGATACTGCGTTATCATCAGCTAACATAGTTATCAGCAAGTCAACCGAATTAAGTAATTCTTTAGGATCTGTAGTGTACTTTACATTGTACTCTTTGCTGAACTGTTCTGCCTTTGATGTAGTTCTATTATAAACAAGATCTAGCTTTCCTGCCTTTGCTAAGTTTGCCCCTATCCTATAACCCATTACTCCTAAACCAGCTAATCCGATACGCATAAATCGTATTTAGTGGGAGAGAAAATAAAGTTTGCCGTCAAACTAAGATTTATTAACTCTAATATACTGCAAAAAAATCAGTTCTTGATCTTAAATTGTTTAACTACATTATCTCTTCTAATTAATTTCATCACCTCCTTAGGTGCATGTATTGTTCCGTTTCCCTTACCCTTAACGTAACCGACAACTTCTGGCGTTTCTCCTGCTTTCCTTAAATCATCGATAAGGTCATCTGCAATCTTTTTGCTCACAAACATTACAATAGCTCCGTTAGTACCAATAGTCGAATTTGGTATAATGAAATTCTCTGCAGCAAACTCACAAAGATCTCTATCAATTACAGGGATGTTAGTAAGTTCTACATCTACGTCCGCTTTTTCTGCAAACTCTTTTATGACAAAGATTCCTGGTCCTGTGACATCGGTAGCAATCACAATATGGGAGTCCTTATCAAATGGCTTTCCAAACTCCGGCGAGTATGAATAGATGACCTTAGCTACATGGATATTTGGTCTTCTCATGATTTCTAATGCCTTGCTTTTAACTTCTTCAACTTTAGAAAACTTTATTCCTCTGCTTTCTAACGTCTCAACAAGTTCGGGCACAGCGAGAGCCCAAAGATGCACATTTATTGGGGTTAACTCCCCAAAGAATCTGCTTGTGACTATTACCATATCCTCGTCTACTTTATCGTAGAAAGTTGGTAATTCGTGATCGCTCTTGCCTATAACTGTAGCTCCCATCATTAAAGTGCCTACTGATAGTTGTATCTCGCTCTTTAGTTCCATGTTATATTTCCTGGCGTAATTTTCATAATTTGATAAGATCTTTGCTTTTAGCTCCTCATTTGGAGCATCAGCAACCAGTATTATAGTTAAATCTTGAAAAGCGCCTTTTGTGAATAAGTCATTTAGTGAGTTAGAAATTACTACATCTACTTGAACTTGTGATCCGGGATTATCTAATGGGTCAACTATCTGTATTGTATCGTTATTTGCTACTGTATAAGATTTTTCCTTTTCTCTTTATTGCTTCCCCCTGCCTTATCTCTTCTAGTACACTGGATAGTTCTCCTATCGGACCTGCACAAGAAGAACTTGTTAAATCTAGTTCTTTATATATCTTGAGTTGACTCATAGGATATCCCTTAATATATTCATGGATTATGAAATATTTAAATATTACACTATATGCAATTACTTTAATATTTAGTGGTTATGTATATAATTTAATAAAAATAATAATTAAACTATAAAGTATATAATGATAATTCTTAAAAAACATAATATAGTTTAATATATGTTACTTTTGTAGAAAACAAATTTATTGAGTTATATTCTTTCGGAAGAAAAAAATTTAAGCTTCATTAACAGAGTTAAAGATAGATTAGAAATGGAAGTAATTGAACAGTACACATCTCCTTATTACCCACATATAGTTGATGCATTTCCCTCAGTAGTAAGAAAACTCTGGAGAAGGAACCAAGTACTTTTATTAGACATAAGGACACCTATGGAGTATGAGGACCATCACATACCGGGTGCCTTATTAGTCCCATTAGATTATTTAGACGTTTTATTAAGTAAAATACCACATAAAGAAGTAGCAGTAATTTGTGAACATGGAAATAGAGCTAGATATGCAACTTACGGAATGCCAGATTTATGGAAAGGTAAAAAAGTGTATTATATGGTAGGAGGAATGGCTGGGTGGCTTGGTATGAACTATGAAGTAACCAGCGGTATGGATGAGAATGGCAAAATATGGGAAAAATGGTTAGAAGAGCTACAGAGTTAGAAATGCATATGATGATGCATGTGCTCTTCTGCGTACATATCTTCTTCTAATTCGTCTTTAATATTCTTTTTTAAATCTTCTAAATGATTTAATACGTCATTCAAATTTGTATATTGAGTTGGTATATACTTTATTCTACCATAAGACATCATGTATGAGCCTGGGCATAAGAAGCCTTTACTTACAACTATCGCGTCTGGACTTAAGCTAAATATTGCATCCATAGTCATCTCTTTGCTTCCTACACCAGGGTTTTCATATTGCTCAACTTCTTTCTTTTCCTCATCTATCAATCCTATAATCTCTGCTTCATCTAGTGGTTTTAGATTAAACTCTTTATCATATGTTACAACTATTTTCATTCTATTTCACTTCTTACACTCATTTCAATCTTATAATATAGTTTTATAAAAAATATAGGAAAACCACTTTATAAACTCCTTTTATCTAACTTTTGAAACCTTAAGATAAGAAAGTATTTTAAGAAACAAATAATATGTATCTTCATGCATTCAGTAAAAATAGTTTATTGCAGGCCGTGTGGTTATATGGATAGGGCTTTAAACCTTACTAGGGATATTTTAACATATTTTGAAGATGTTCAAGTCACCCTGGAACAAGGTAAAAACGGAATATTCGATGTATACCTAGATGGCAATCTTATATTTTCTAGGTATAAAGAGAAAAGATTCCCGGAACATAATGAAATATTAAAAGAAATAGGGGAAAAGAGTATAGTATCTTAACTTAAGAAGAAGGGATCGAGTTTTTTATATTTATGTTTTCTTTTTCACATCAGTTGCTAAGTGAGATACCTCCGTCTTTACGAAATTAATTCCCTTCATAAATCCCGTAGATACGAAGTCATCATTACCGTTCAATGCCATTGCTACAGATGTAGTTAATTGACCTAAGCTTAGTCCTTCTGTCTCCATTACTCTTCCTTTTACTAGTGTTAAAACTACATTAATCAACCATACAACTGTCGCTAAATCTGCAATCACTGCACCAGCAGTAGCAATAATTTGTCCGGTAATAAATGTTGATGCTAGTGGATAAATTTCTGTTTTTCTTATCAGCCCAGTTATACCTAGATAGTCATAACTCATTACAACCATTGTTACGCCTACCAAATATCCCCAAAAGTGAACCCATGCCATCTTTGCAGAGTATCACATCCTTTTTGTCATTATTGGTAACATCAAATAGAGTGCAGCGAAGCCTGCTGGAACAATTGACCATAATATAAATGCATGGAAGTGAGCTACTATATACATTGACTCGTGTACAATAGCATCGAAAGCTATTACGGAATTAGATATATCCATTACTCCTCCAAATACTGATACAGCAAATGACATCACAGTCAGTCCAGTCAATACATTCCACTGAACTTTCGCACCTTTTACAAAAAAGAAAGCCTTGCCCTTTAGGGCAGGGATGAAAACTTATAAATTCAGAACCATATAATATATTCTAGGGACTAACTGTGGTGGGCAACTCTCAAGCGAAGATGGGAATTAGAAGCACAAGATATGCTAAGTACTGGTGTGCCTACCATTTTGTGTGGATTCCAATATACAAAGATGTACTTGTTGACGAGATTGCCGAATATACTAAAGGAATCATAAACGAAATCGTCACCGAACTAGGGTGCGAAAATCTAGCTGTAAACGTTATGCCAGACCATGTCCATGTTTTTGTTCTATGTCCTCCACGGCTAGCCCCAGCCTATGTAGTAAAGTATCTTAAGGGTAAGAGCGCTAGGAAAATCCTGCAGAAGTTCCCTCAACTTAAGCATGGCAAACTGTGGAGTAGAGACTATTTTGTGGCTACAGAAGGCAATGTAACTGCTGATATAATTAAGAAATATGTTGAGGAGCAGTGGTTGAGGAATGAAGAGGACTAGCGTTGTAAAACTAGTTCCCGATAAGGATACTGAAGCTAAGTTAAAAGCTCTGTGTAATTTGTCATCTAAACTGTGGAATGAGGTTAATTACGTTAGAAGGATGCAGTTTTTCGGAAAGCAGAAAGTTGATCTAAAATCAACGTATAAAGAGTTTCAAGAGAAGTATAAGAAGCTAATAGGTATTGTCACAGCTCAGCAGATCCTCAATAAGAACAATCAAGCTTGGAGTGGTTTTTTCAGAGAGCTGAAGGAAAAGAAAGAAGGAGGATTACCAAGTTTCATAAAGAAAGTAAACCCTCCCGGTTATAAAAAGAGAGGGAAAAGCAGGAAACTATGGGTTGTGATAAGAAATGACCAATACGAGATAATGAAAAATAAAATCATTATTAAGTGGTTGGGGGCTATTGGCAGGATAGAAGTAGAATATTCTGGTTTAGTTCATTTGAAGGGAAAGCAAGGGTCGTTAGAGATTCACTATGACTCGGATACCAAGACGTGGTATGCTTATATCTCTTTTGAAGTTGAAGAAAAAGCTGTTAGAGGAGTTTGGAGAAAAGTTCCACAAACACCAAAAGGTAATTTGAGGGCAGGAATAGACCTAGGTGTTAATAACCTAATGGCTGTATATGTTGAAAACGGGATATCGACATTAATAAATGGTAAAACGTTAAAGTCAATTATGCATTATGTCAAAGAAAAGGTTTCTGAATACCAGAGCAAAATAAACAAACAAGGTGTTAAAACAACGCGTAAACTTAGACTGCTGTATGAAAGGGGAAGAAGACAGGCTAAGAGTTATATAGACACTCAAGTCAGAAGGGTTGTTGAGTGGCTCTACAGCATCGGTGTTTCAACAATCTACGTAGGTTATCCTAAGTATATTGCTCAGCAAAAGGGAAACTTTAACGTCTCTAACGTTTGGAGCTACAGCTATGTGATTGAGAGATTGACAGAGGTAGCTGAAGAGTATGGGATGAAAGTTGAAGAAGTAGATGAGGCGTATACCTCAACAACTTGTCCAATCCACGGTGACTCTTGTGGAAAAAGAATAGTTAGAGGGCTCTTCAAGTGTCTCAAGTTAAACAAAGTATTTAATGCTGATATAGTAGGTGCTTTCAACATTTTGAGAAAATCCATAACCTCGAGTCCTCGGAAGGGGATAGGGGTAATAGGCTGGAGACCCAGCCTGGTGGTGAACGGAAAAAGATGTACCACCAAACCTATGAAACGCACTAAAGGAATCGTCGCGCTTTAGTGCGGGGAGGAGGTCAGTAAATTTGATACTTTTCCTAATACAAAATTTGTACCAAAATAAAGCCCTAATACTAATGCTCTCCCTAATCCTCTTATAATATCTGTTGCGCTCATCTTTCTCACCTAAACCAAATCTGTCATTTTTTACTTTATCTGACTTAAATGTATCTTTATAAATCTAATAAATATGTTTATGACTAATTAAAAGAAATCTTTAAGTATGTTTATATATTTGTTTCTTTTTTACAAAGTTTTTAGTAAAATAAGAAATATGGAGAAAATGGCTCTCGCTCAAGATTTTTAATTCTCTAAGGTTATTCATTAACAATGTCTCAGCTCTTACTTCAAGAAGAGGAGTCCGTAATAAAAATAACAATAAAGAGTGAAGAGGAAGGAAAATACAATTTAGTAGACATGAAATTTATGCACAAATTTATTGACACCCTCAGAGCATTGGAAAAAGAAAGACAAATACGGTTTGTCATATTAAGAGGAAAAGGAAATTTCGGTGCAGGAGCAGATATCAAAGAGCTTAGAAGGGCTACGGAAGATAGAGAGCATGCAATAAACTTCTTCTCTACAATGAATGAGATGTTTAGGACTCTATTTAATTTCCCGAAACCTATTATAGCAAACGTAGAAGGAATTGCTTATGGTGCATCACTAGAACTTTTGTTGGGATGTGATTTCGTTATAGCATCTGAAACAGCTAAATTTGCTGCCCCAGGCGGCAAAATAGGTGTCTTTCCTCCGGTCCTAGTTACCGTGGGTAAGGAAATTTTGGGATGGAAAACAGTAAGGGAAATGGCACTCCTTGGTAAGGAATTAATAGCTGAAGAAGCTAAAGAAGTAGGATTGGTTTATGAAGTTTCAGATAATTTCGATGAGGCTAACAACAGATTAATTCAAGGACTAAAGCAGATGGCTCCATCGTCACTGACTCAAATGAGAAGTTTAATTTATAAAAAATACGAGGAAGAACTCAAATATGCGTTCAATAGGCTATCAGAACAAGTTCAAACTGCAGACGCAAAGAATGGTGTGATTGCTTTCCTTACAAGAACAAAACCAGACTGGTCAATTTAACTATTTTATTCTCTAAGTTTAAGTAGTCTACCTCCTATAGCTATAAAGATTAAAGTAAGAACTATGATCGTTACAAAATACAACGGATTGGGTACCTCATTATAAATCAATAAATCTCTGATTATATCATTCACTATCGACACTGGTTGATAATCTACAAAGGGTCTAAAGAATGCAGGGAACTCGTTAGGATAAAAGAAAGCGTTGCTGATGAACATTAATGGGAATACTACGACTGTAGCTACCGTATTTGATATTGCTATTTTATCTTTAGGAGACACACCAAAAATTATTGTTCCAAGTCCAGAGAACATCAAAGTTCCTAAGGCTAAAACTCCAATAAATGATAAGGTCAGAAGAGGTAAAAACCCTAAGATTATTCCTAGTATTAAAACTGCAACTGTCGAAATTATTGTAATTATAACTTCATAAATCATCAGTGAAACAACCCACTCGTAGTCCTTCAAAGGAGACGATGCTAATCTTTCTATTAATTTATCTCTATAATAACCGCTTGCCACACCAACAACTCCTTGTATGCCATCAGCCAAAGCTATTACTCCAATTACTCCTGAGATTTCATAAGCCACTGGGGTGTTTCTGGTCATTAACTCCATTGCTTTGAAATCATCCTTTTGGGGATAAGAGGATAAATAAGCTTGAAGTACTGGAACATAATTGCTCTCTAGTTGATTATAATAAATTTCTTTACTAGTTAAATTTAAAAACATAGCTTGCTGATTTAATTTAACTAAAGA